>JAEWDX010000290.1 GCA_023389895.1 Bacillota bacterium | reverse complement strand
TTTTCTAATATAACATGTAACGTTCTCGCATGTCAACATGTTTTTAAAACTAATCCGTCAGCCACGCTTTATTTAACTATGCATTTCGTAGCGACGGATATTAATATACCAAGTTTAAATATAAAGGTCAATAGATTTTAAAGTTTTTTTACAATAATTTTTGATTTATTTTATAATGGCGATGAAAAATGCCTGTTCCTTTCGTTTTTTTCTCAATAACTTCAATGATTCGTTTATCAATTAAGTATTCTAATAGTACCTCTAGATCAACAGAATAGAGTTTCAATTCTTCATGATCGATTATTTCTTGAATGGACCAATATTCTTTTTCAGCGAGAACATTAATAAGATGACTAATTCCGCTCTTCATTTTTGAATGAATTAAAAATTCACTTGCTAAAAAGAGCAACTCTAATCTTTTATCCAATGGCTCACTGCTTAAAACTAATTCCTCATACAATTTAATTATTTCTGGTTCAATTTGCTTAACTTGCTGCCATACTGTTACTTCAGGATGCAATCCATTTTCAATAATCGAAAGTCTAGCAAGATGATGTAAAGAGTGAACGATATGATTGTACGTATCAAGATAATGACCATTATCAAAAAATGTCTTTCCATCTATATAGCGCCGAATTAATTTTGCAAATTCTAAGCCCATCTTTAATTTACGTCCATAAAAAGGAAATTCATTTAATTCAGTTCTTATTTCATGAATATATTCATTTTTATCAAAAATAACTTTTCCATTGTATAGCCAATCAAAAATCTTTTTATTTGTGCCTAACAGTAACCACTCTTTCAATTGATGATCCGTTACAATATGAAGGGCTGCTTTCTTTTCATTAAAAGTATAGTGCTTTATAAATAAAGGTAAATCCGCATCCTTTACTAAAACAAGTAAAATCGTATCGAAAGTATCTGTTATTAGCATATCCTTTTGTTTCTTTTCAATTATTAAGACACCGAGAGTATTCTCTTGGCTCGCTCGTTCCTGATAAATAGGACGGAGAATGTCTTCCATCATCCTTCATTCCTCCATTAATCTATGTTAAATATATGTTCGACAATTTTTTTAATTAATCCTTCTTAGAATTTAAAGAAAAGCTTCATTCTAATTTTCTTTTTATTTTCTGCTCTTATATATGGTATAGTTATTCTTTAGGAGGGACAAGTATGGCAAAACATTCGAATAAAATTAATAAAATAAGAACCTTCGCTCTAAGCTTAATTTTCGTTGGTTTTATTGTAATGTACATAGGTATTTTTTTTAGAAACACCCCTATCCTAATGACAATATTCATGCTTTTAGGGATTATTTTCATCTTTGCTAGCACAGCTGTATATTTTTGGATTGGAATGTTGTCTACAAAAACCGTTCAAGTCATTTGTCCTAATTGTGGAAAACAAACAAAAATTCTTGGCCGTGTAGATTTATGCATGTACTGTAACGAACCATTAACATTAGATCAAAATCTTGAGGGTAAAGAGTTTGATGAGAAATATAATAAAAAAATGAAAAATTAAAATGAAAAAACTCGGCACAATTAAATCGTCCGAGTTTTTTTGAAAAAAAATGTTCAAGTGGCTGGAAACGTCATAATCAAATACGATTAATTAACTTCTTTACTAGCGCATTCAGGACATGTTCCGTAAATCTCCATGCGGTGATGACTAATTTTAAAGCCTGTTACATGAGATGCTAAATGCTCAACCTCATCAAGTCCTGGATAATGAAAATCAACAATTTTACCACATTTTTCACAAATAGCATGGTAATGATGTGATGTTACAAAATCAAATCGACTTGAGGAGTCTCCGTATGTCAGCTCTTTCACAAGACCAACTTCACGAAATACTCTCAAATTATTGTAAACTGTAGCCACACTCATGTTAGGAAATTTTCCTTCTAACGCTTTATAAATATCATCTGCTGTTGGATGTGACATTGAATTTATTAAATGTTCAAGTATAGCATGACGTTGAGGTGTTATACGAACCCCAGTGTCTTTTAACGTATCCAATGCTTCTTTTAAATGTACTTGTGCCACCGCCATGCACCTCTTTCCTAAAAAGAATTCTTATTTTATAATCTTTATAAATAGTGTACTCATTGATTGCCACTTTTGTCAACATAACAACCTACATTACTGCAAGTTTTGTTTCAAAAAACAAAATTTTTGTGTACGCTTTATATTTGCTTTCTTTACTCCTTCTAGCCCCCCCTCATCTATGTTCTTCTTGCTTTAATATATGTATGATGCCTATATTAAAAAACTCAAAATTTTCCTTTAATTAAAAACTGAGTCAAAGTCCATTCTTCGTAATGATTAAAAAAGCCAAATAAAAAAAGCGAATCAGTTTTAAGATTCGCTTCAAATATATTTGAGGAGGTATGCCCTAATAAAATGATATTCAAAACTTGTTCAGATGAGTGGACAAAAGCCTTTTAACGAAAAAATAGGCTGAAATTTCACGCTAAGTTTTCCTTGATAAATTGAAGAGCTTCTTCAACATGTCCTTTTACCTTTACTTTACGCCATTCTTTAACAAGCTTCCCATCTTTATCAATAATAAAGGTTGATCGTTCAATCCCCATATATTCTTTCCCGAAATTCTTCTTTAGCTTCCAAGCCCCATACTGTTCAGCAGCCTTATGCTCACTATCAGCAAGTAGGATAAAAGGAAGACCATGTTTTTCAATAAACTTCATATGTTTATTTAATGGATCTGGACTTACCCCAATAATAACTGCATTTAATTGTGAAAATTCCTCATGATGATCTCTGAAATCGCATGCCTGAGTCGTACAGCCAGGTGTCATATCCTTTGGATAAAAATAAAGAACGATATTTTTCCCGCGATAATCAGAAAGTCTAATTGATTCTCCATTACTTCCTTCAAGAGCAAAATCCGGTGCTAATTCTCCGATTGCCATACTCATATGAATCCCTCCATATCTTACACTATTTTTTTGAAAAACAATGCTTATTTATATAATCTATCTAAAGTTAAACATAATCACAACTTTTCAATCCCTCAACATCCGCTTTTTCATTTCTTGTCCATTTCCAAAACCACTCTGAAAACAAAGGCTGCCGGAATCGTATAACCAATTAAAGCTTCAATAACGGCAATCATCCGTCCAATGCCGATTGGAGAAATATCACCGTACCCAACGGAAAAAAGGGTGATCGCACTAAAATAAAAGCTTGTCTCTAATCGACTTGTGAAATCTTCCCCCCTCCCCATTACGCCATCAATAAAAACGGTGAATCCTCTAATCTCAAGAAGAATATATATAAGCCCAAAGCCGAACATCACTGTGACATAAATAGAAGTTAAATAAATAAAATTTTCAAAGGAGACCTTTTTCCCTTTGATTCGATGTGGTAAAAATAAAGTACGTAAGCTCATGATAATACAAAAAGAGATCAATATAAGGGAAATATAAAAAATCATGCCTCTCCCTCTTTCCAAGTCATTCACTTATCTATACGCTCCATACAATTATTGTATGACTGGCTTGGCCATTCTCATGAAGAAATTAATGAAAATTAAGTTGAATATCTTGACAAGCTTAGTATAATCTTAGAGGATGGGATGCAGAAGAAGCTCATTATGCTACTATTCATGCTGTCAAAAAATATATTTAAATTAGAAAGGAAAATATTCAGTATGAAGCTTGGCGCCCGCATTTTAAAAACGGGAATTGCAATTATTCTTTCATTATTTTTATCAGAAGTATTTCAGCTGCCGACACCTGTTTTTGCAGCTATTGCAGCACTCTTTGCTATGCAGCCTACGATTTATCGATCTTTTTTAACGATCATTGAACAAATTCAAGGAAATATTATTGGAGCAGTTGTTGCAGCAATCTTCGTGCTAACACTAGGAAATGACTTTTTTTTCGTCGGGTTAGCTGCCATTATCGTTATTACAATCAATTTAAAGTTGAAAATCGAAAATACAATTTCATTGTCACTTGTGACGATGCTCGTTATTATGGAAACGCCTGGCGATACATTCTTACAATTTGCCTTCCTGCGCTTTTCGACAATAATGTTAGGCGTACTTTCTGCATTTATCGTCAACCTTGTATTCCTACCGCCCAAATATGAAAAGAAATTATATCTTGAAATAACAAATATTACAGAAGAAACAACGAAGTGGATTCGATTAACGATTAGACATGCCTCAGAGCATAAACTATTAAAAAATGATATCGAAAAAATGAAATCTGCGGTAAGAAATCTTGATCTTTTATATGGGATGTATAAAGAGGAGAGAAATTTTCTAAAGAGAAAGACTTTAGCGAAGGCAAGGAAGCTTGTCATCTATCGCCAAATGATTTCCACTGTAAAAAGATCATTAGAAACTTTGAGAAAGCTTCATCGCTTTGAAAATAATTTACAGGAAATGCCGATTGATTTCCAAAACACCGTTCAGCAGCAGCTCGATTGTCTTATCCATTATCATGAACATGTCATGCTGAAATTTATTGGAAAGGTTCGTCCAAACGTTACTTTTGAAGAGGGCGATATTTATTTAAATCGGAAAGAACTTGTGCAGCTTTTTTTTACGAAGGAGAAAGAGGCACAAATATCAGATGAAGCGACATTAACCCATACGATGCAAATTATTTCAGCCATCATTGATTACGATGAACAAGTTGAACATCTCGATAAACTCATCAATAGCTTTCAAACATACCATAAAAAATTAAGTAAAGTTTCTCTTGAAGAGTAAAAGCAGCTGAATTTCAGCTGCTTTTCGTTTTAACTCGAGATTTTCTCGTTAGTGCTTCATTCTTGGATCCAGTGCATCTCTTAGACCGTCGCCCATTAAATTAAACCCTAGAACAGTTAACATAATAGCAATGCCCGGAAATACCATTGTCCAAGGGGCCTGCATTAGAAACGGTCTTGCATCTGACAGCATTTTCCCCCATTCGGGCTCCGGTGCAGTTGCACCTAAACCGATAAAGCCCAATGCCGCAGCTTCAATAATCGCTGTTGCGATTGCCAATGTTCCTTGAACAATGATTGGGGCCATGCTATTTGGCAATACATGCCTGAATAAGATCCGAAAATTGCTCATTCCGACAGCCTTAGCTGCAACAATATACTCCTCCTGTTTAACACTCAATACTCTTGAACGAATGAGTCGACCAAAATTCGGAATATTGATGATTGCAATCGCAATTAAGGCATTTTTTAAAGATGGTCCAAGGACAGCAACAATGGCAATCGCTAGTAAAATACTTGGAAATGCAAGCATAATATCAAATATTCGCGAAATCACGGCATCTATCCATTTACCATAATAACCGGCAAAAATTCCGAGCAAACAACCTACGATAATGGATCCGACAACAGACAAAAAACCAACCCATAATGAAATTCTTGCTCCATACATCACTCTTGACAATAGATCTCGTCCAAAATCATCCGTTCCAAACCAATGCTCAGCCGAAGGAGCGAGCAATCTCTTTGAAAGCATCTGCTCCTTAAACCCGTATGGTGCAATGACTGGAGCAAAAATAGCTAGCACGATAAAAAACAATACAATGATCATTCCAAGCACTGCTAACTTATTTTTTCTAAAGCTCCTCCACGCTTCGAGCCAAGGGGAAACAACATGATCCTCTTTCACTTCTACGACTGGCTGTATCTTTTTATTCGTTGAAAGCTCCAAACTATCATTTCCCCCTTTCTAGTTATACTTAATCCGTGGATCAATAACTGCATATAGTAAGTCGACAACAAAATTAATCAGGACAAAAATAAAGGCAACCACTAATATCCCAGATTGAACAACTGGATAATCCCGATAATTAATCGCATCGTAAATATAGCGTCCAATACCAGGCCAGCTGAAAATCGTTTCTGTTAAAATAGCTCCACCTAAAAGAAGACCTGTCTGTAAGCCAATAATAGTTAATACAGGAATTATGGCATTTTTCAAGGAGTGCTTATAAACAACCCAAAACATTCTTAACCCTTTTGAGCGAGCAGTACGAACAAATTCTGATCGCAGCACCTCTAACATTGTCGAGCGAGTAATTCTTGCAATAATCGCCATCGGAATGGTTGCTAAAGCAAAGCTTGGCAGTACTAAATGTTTAACAACATCTAAAAACTGATCGGCTCTTCCCTGCAGTAACGTATCGAGCATATAAATATTCGTAATGGCGGTAACTGGGGTTCTCACCTCTTCCCTTCCTGAGGTCGGAAACCAATCAAGATTTATCGCAAAAACCCATTGTTCCATTAACCCTAACCAGAATATTGGCATCGAAACGCCAATAAGAGCTAGTACCATCGCAATATAATCGAACCAGGAATTTTGGAACCAGGCACTAATAATTCCAGCATTTACACCGATAAAAATGGCGATCGCCATCGCACAAAACGATAGCTCGATTGTTGCTGCTAAATAAGGCCAAATTTCCGTACTTATCGCTGACTTTGTGCGAATTGATTCCCCCAGATCCCCTGTCAAAAGCCCACCTAAATAATTGAAATATTGAATATACCAAGGCTGATCGAGGCCAAGCTGCTGTGTTAATTCCGCGATCGCTTCCTTTGTTGCAAGTTGTCCTAAAATAATCTGTGCTGGATTGCCAGGAATGGCCCGAATCATGAAAAATACAATTAAGGTTAATCCAAGCAAAACAGGAATTAAGGAGAATATTCGTTTTATCGAGTACGAAACCATGAGTCCACCTCTCTTTCTAAGTTAGAGGTTTGAAAAAGGGAGTTCATAAGTTCAAACTCCCTAACCATCCTTATCGAATTATTTTAATTCTACATTTGCTAATAAATCTGAACCTGTTGGATGCGCCAAGAACCCTGTAATTTCCGCCTTACCAGCTAAAACAGGAGTAGAGTGGACAAGAGGAATCCACGGTGCATCCTCTTTAATAATGAGCTGCACTTCTTTATACAGCTTTTCACGCTCTGCTTCATCATTACTCGCTTGTGCCTTAATTAACAGGGCATGTACTTCACTGTTTTTATAATAGGTATAGTTATTTGAACCAATCGCATCTTCATCTAAAAGAACATATAAGAAGTTATCAGCATCACCATTGTCTCCAGTCCAGCCAAGGAGGAATGAATCTGCTTCTCCATCTTTTGCCTTATCTAAATAAGTTGCCCAATCATAGCTGACAATCTTTGCAGTTACTCCAATTGCTTCAAAGTTAGCTTGGAGTGCTTCCGCAACCTTTTGTCCGTCTGGCATATATGGTCTTGGAACAGGCATCGCCCAAAGCTCCATTTCAAACCCATTTTCAAAACCAGCTTCCTTCAATAATTCTTTCGCCTTTTCTGGATTATAATCATAATCAACGACATCATCATTGTATCCAGCAATAACAGGTGGCATTGGGTTTTTTGCTGGCTGTGCCGCTCCAGCATAAAATGCATCAATGATTGCCTGTTTATCAACAGCATGATTAAGTGCCTGACGAACAAGCTTATTTTGTAAAGGTCCACGTGTATTTGTTAGGCCGACATAGCCAACATTCATAGATGGACGGTTAAAAATTTGTAGTTTTGCATTTCCTTCAATGGATGGTACATCACTAAAATTCACACCATCAATGAGATCAACTTCCTCAGCTGCAAGTGCATTTAAACGAGCTGAGTTTTCCGGGATGGAACGAAAAATAACAGAATCTAATTTTGGTAGGCCTTCCTGCCAATAATTTTCATTTTTCACAATGGTAATTCGATCGTTTCTCTTCCATTCTTTAAAGACAAATGGTCCAG
>JAEWDX010000241.1 GCA_023389895.1 Bacillota bacterium | reverse complement strand
TACCTACAAAAATTGAAAAAGTCGATTTTTTTAGCAATCAATCAGTTTTTATCAAACGCGATGACCAGACTGGAATGGCGACATCTGGAAACAAAGTTAGAAAGCTAGAATATTTGCTGAAAGATGTTCAAAACAAAGGATGTGATTATTTAATCACAAGTGGTGGAATTCAATCCAACCATGCAAGAGCAACTGCTGCGATTGCAGCTAAATATCAGATGAAATCCTTATTGTTTTTAAAAGAAAGTGAAATAAAAAAGAATGAAGGAAATCTATTTTTCAACAAATTGGTAGGCGCAGAAATAAAGCTTGTAAGTGAGGAGGAGTATCAAGATTTAACACCAATCATTGAAGAAGCGAAAAGAGAATTGACTGATTTAGGACACAAGCCTTATGTCATTCCAATGGGAGGTTCGAACGGCATTGGTGCTTTAGGTTATGTTGAAGCATATTATGAAATACTGCATCAAGAAGAGCAATTAGGAATCGTGTTTGATACGATAGTGGTTGCGAACGGATCAGGAGGAACCTATGCTGGTTTGTTATATGGAAATAAAGAATGTAATAAGGAAAAAAACATTATTGGAATAAGTGTATTAAATCAGAAAAAACAAGCAGTTCATGATATATTGCATATTTTAGAAGAGATGAATCAGGATAGAGCCAATCCTTATTCGTTTATAGAAAATGAGATTAACATTATTGATCGTTATATCGGATTAGGATACGGAAAAAACCAAATGGATGAGCTGAAATTTATCGAGAAATTCGCACAAGAAGAAGGGATTATTCTTGATCCCGTGTATACAGGGAAGGCCATGTATGGTCTATACCATGAACTTAAAAACCTACAGGATTGCCAAAACATACTGTTTATTCATACGGGTGGCATTTTTGGCTGGACGGACGAGAAGATTAATATGCTATATGGTTCTATTTAAAAATGTCAGTTGATGAGTATGTCTTGATATACCTGACAGACTTAAGCTTTCAAAAAACTAAAATATCTTGAAAAAAGTGGGGAGATCAATGATACACAACTTTGATGAATCGATAAATAGAAGCGGTACTGATTCGGATAAATGGGATAATGAAGGGAAAGGTGGCTTATTAATTCCACTAGGGATTGCTGACACCGATTACAGGGTGCCACGTGAAGTGCAGGATGCGTTAAAGAGAAAAGTAGACTTCGGAGTCTTCGGTTATGGACTTTTTCCTCATGAACGGTTTACTAGTGCCATTAAAGGATGGTATGGGCGCCATCATAAGATCGAGATTCGAGAAGACGAAATTAGTTATGCACCAGGATTAATGACAGGTGCTTTATGGATGTTTTTAGATGCTTATACGAATCCAGGGGACAAAGTCGTGATTCAACCCCCAGTTTATGCAACTTTTAAAAAGGTGATTGAGAAATTTAATAGAAAAGCTGTCGACAATCCATTACGGTACCACAATGAAAGTTATAATATTGATTTTGAAGATTTAGAGAATAAATTAAAGATGCCTGATGTAAAAATACTCCTCGTATGTAATCCTGCTAATCCAATTGGACGGGTATGGACAAAAGAAGAAATGAAGAAAATGTACGATTTATGTCGAGAGAATAACGTGATGATTATTAGTGATGAAATTCATAGCGATATGATCCACAGAGGATTGCCTTTTTACTCCTTTTTAGAAATTTGTGATGAAGAGGATAAACATGTTGTTGTGATGAACTCTCCAAGTAAAGCCTTTAATTTAGCATCCTTCTTTAGCGCTTATGTTGTTATCAAAAACAAAGATCTAAAGAAAGCTTTTGACGATATTTACGTAAAATACCACTTTGATTATAACTATTTAGGGGTAGAGGCTTTAATCACTGCTTACAATGAATGCGATTATTATGTGGACGAATTAAATGATTATTTACGAAAAAATATCGCTTTTACAATTGAGTATATGAATAAAAATATGCCAAAGTTAAAAGTTCAGCATCCTGATTGTTCCTATTTACTATGGATTGACTGTGAGGAGTTAGAATTAAATAGTGAGTTATTGCTGAAATTCTTTGAAGATTCAGGAGTTAGGGTCAATACGGGGAGCACGTATGGAAAAGATAGTGGTAATTTTGTAAGAGTAAATATTGCTTGTTCAAGATCTTTACTCGAGCTGGCTTTAAAACAGATAAAGGAATGCTATGTAAACATGAGTCTATAATAATGCCTAATATTCGTTAGACAAAAGGATCGGTCATGTTTTTCGCCCTTTTCTTCATGATTAAAACCATTTATAGCGGGTTGACTGAGTTGAATAAATTCACTATTCCAAAAATACAAAATCATGCGTATTTAGAGTAATGGTTAAGATATGTGAATGAGTCAAGAAAAACTAAAGATTTCAGGAAAATTTATATTTAATTTCTATTATCTGAATGGTGGAGGCGCTGTAAAGTGAGTATTCCTTTTACAAAAATGCATGGTTGTGGGAACGACTTTATTTTGATCGATAATAGAGAAAATATCTTAAAGAGCATATCGTTAACTAATTTCGTGAAGGAAATTTGTAAAAGGAGATTTAATATTGGCGCAGATGGTCTTATATTGTTAGAAAAATCATCGATTGCAGATTTTAAAATGAGATATTTTAATGCGGATGGCAGTGAAGGAGAAATGTGCGGAAATGGAGCTCGTTGTCTTTGCAGATTTGCCTACGAGCTTGATGTCACTGGCAAGGAGATGACTTTTGAAACACAAAATGGCATCTATGAAGCATACATCTATGATTCTCTTGTAAAAATAAAATTCCCTGCTATAAAAAGGAATGACGTTGCACTAAACCAGGTTTTATCTATTAACAATCAAATTGAAACCTATCATTATGCTTATGTTGGTGTACCGCATACCGTATGGCTGCAAAATTCTTTTGACCCATTGAAATGGCCTTCTTTTCATGAGTGGGGAAGTATGATTAGGAACAGAACCAACATTTTCCCACAGGGAACGAATGTAAATTTAATTGAAATTTTCGATCAGCATCATATCAAAATTAGGACATTTGAGAGAGGTGTAGAAGAAGAAACTTTTGCATGCGGGTCAGGTGCAACCGCATCAGCAATTGTATTACGGTTATTGAATCTATCTGAACCTCCTGTCACAGTAAAAACTCTTGGTGGAACTCTTGTAGTCTCGTTTCAATTGACAGAAGAAATGATTGAAGACATATTTCTTGAAGGTAATGCCGTTATGGTTTGTGAAGGGGTCATTCCATTGGAAAGCTTAGAAAGGTGTGTAAGTTGTTAAAGATAACGAGGGGAGATGGAATGAAATGAATGAACTAAGTAAAAAAGGAATTTGGAAATCATATAAATTTCCTATCATTTTAATATTATCAATAATAACAGGAAGCATCATTGGCTGGATTGCTGGACCTAAGGCTGAAGTACTTAAACCGTTGGGGGATATTTTTCTCAATCTCATGTTTACCGTTGTCGTTCCTCTTGTATTTATCTCTATTAGCAGTGCCGTTGCCAGCATAGCAAGCCTTAAGAGGCTCGGTAAGATACTGGGAGTTATGCTTTTAGTGTTTGTGTTTACAGGGATTATTGCTTCCATTGTTATGATTATGGGTGTAACAGCATTTCCTCCTGCAGAAGGCGTACATATTGAAATGCAGCAGCCTGATGAAATAAAGCCATTAAGTACGGCAGATCAAATTGTTTCCGCTTTCACTGTACCTGATTTTCTTGAATTGTTTTCAAGAAAAAACATGCTTGCTGTAATCGTTTTTGCTGTATTATTCGGTCTTTCCGTTAGTATGCTAGGTGAAAAGGGAAGGAAAGTCTCGGCGGGGCTTTCTTTACTTTCTGATGTCATAATGAAGCTCGTTTCTATTATTATGTGGCTTGCTCCAATCGGATTAGGTGCCTATTTTGCGACGTTAATTGGGGTGTTCGGTCCTGATTTGCTTGGCTCCTATGCAAAAGCGATGGCCGTTTATTATCCAATTGCCATTATTTATTTCTTCGTTGCCTTCACTTTTTATGCCTTTTTAGCTGGTGGAAAAAGAGGGACAAAAATATTCTGGAAGGAAATCATTACTCCAGCTGCCACATCTTTGGCAACCCAAAGTAGTGTTGCTACGATTCCAGCAAACTTAGTTGCTTCCGCCAAAATTGGTGTTCCAAGAGACATCCGCGAAATTGTGATTCCTATTGGCGCAACAGCTCATATGGATGGATCCTGCTTAAGTGCGATATTAAAAATTGCTTTTCTTTTCGGTCTGTTCAATATGTCCTTTACTGGAATAGATACGTTTATGACAGCGATTCTCATTGCTTTATTAAGCGGTATGGTCATGTCAGGAGTACCAGGTGGAGGCTTCGTCGGCGAATTGTTAATTATCACATTGTACGGTTTCCCTCCAGAAGCTTTGGTTATCCTTTCGATGTTAGGAACTTTGGTAGATCCTCCAGCGACGATGGTGAATTCAACTGGAGATACCGTCTGTGGAATGCTGATGGCAAGAATCATTGAAGGAAAGAATTGGATGGTTAAAAAGCTCAAACCTTCCGAAATGAATGCGACAGAATATACTAGTTAAATGTAGTAATTTTTCCCGCATTAACGGACTGTATGACCCCCACTGATTGAGTTTCACTTTATAGCTGAAAAATCGATTTCCTAGACGTAAGGAAATCGATTTTTTTCCTCAAGCAGACGTATGCCTCACCTGCTGCACACATACTACCCACTTATCTACTTGGAGTCTTGTCGTATGTTATCTAATTTCGAAGCATTCACAATTACATTTACTATCATGCTTTCTGAAGTACTTCTTTCCTTACTTCACTCGGTTTTCCAAAGAAAGCTTCACCACATCATCTAAATAGATCGTTTTGCTGTATCCATCAATATTTAGTTTAAAAGAAGGTACATTGTTATCAAGGAACCGAATGTTTTGGACGGTATGGAAATAACGAGGCTGCTCGATTTCTTCATACGAGAAAGGGGTTTGATTCATATCGTATTCTACCCCGTTTTTATCAATGAGCACTCCTTCAAAATCCATCTCCATTGAAATAGGTTCCGTTTCATCCTCTTTTGCAATATTGAAATGTAGCATCTCATATGTGCGACTCTTAATTTCATGATTGCTTATGGTAAAGTTGGTAGTCTGTCCAACTTCCTGCTTATCTATGGAGATTGTACTGCCTGCATATTCAAAAGTTTGAGGATATTCTTGAGCCCCATCCAATTCGATCGTTCTTTTGTCTTCAACCGTTAAATTCGCGGAGTTAAATTGAACGTAAGCTTCTTTTGGTTTTTCTCCCAAAAGAGGGTCAAAATGCATTTGTAAGGTATTCCAATTCATATCATACTGTAAACCAGTAAAAGAACTACCATATATGTGCGCATTCACTTTTTGATTGTTCACTTCTAGATTGTTAAGATTAAAATATTCTATCCGCTTCTCTGGATGTTCATTATAAATACCTAATTGAAGAATCGTCGTTGTTGGGGCAAAGATTAGTTTCTCAAATCGAACCGGAACCCCCTCTATTTCTGTTTCTTCATCCAATACATATTCGGTGGAAGGCCGTTTTGTTACAGGTATCTCGAAGTTCCAATCCCCTGTTTTATCTTCAATGTACTTGTAATCAAAAAAAACATTCCGTACAGAGGAATCACGAATCAATTTCTGCAGCCTTGTGATCTTGAATTCAATTGTCCCTTCATCCTCTATAAGGGGCCGCAAACTAATCTTCCCTCGATACACATTCTTTTCTTTATTATTTACATCTGATTCTAGATCAGGTGGATAATAGATTGGATTTATTACACGATTCATGATTTCATATTCATTCTCAACAAATGTTCCATTATGATCATTCAATATATATTGATTGTCTTCGTTCGTGTCCTCTATTTCATAAAAAACAAGGGTCTGAACGTCATCAGCAATTACGCCTTTAATCTTTATTTTCACACCTTCACTTTCCGCTTCTAGGCTCAGCCGCTGACCGAAATTATGTTGTAGAGAGGCACGCAATTGTTGATCTTCTTCAGTCCAACTATAATAGAAATATGTAAACGTCCCTGTAAAAAAACCGATTCCAACCAATATGGCAAATACACTTGCGAAAGCTAGTCCGATTCTTTTCCGTTTCTTCTTCTTTTGTTGTCTGAGCTTCTCCATTTCCATCAATCTATCCTTGACGTTCTCCATGAAACGAGCTGGCACAGACACATCCATCCTATCAGTAAGGTTTAGCATCGTTAACATAACATCCTGAAAGGTAGATAAATCCTCCTGGCAACCCCGACAATGATGTACATGGATCTCTAAATCAATCTTTCTTGACCGATCCATCGTTCTTTCTAAGTAATCAAGATAATCCTTTTGATGCTCCTTACAGCCATTAAAGCTTGATCCGTATCCCATCTCTTTTCTGAGTGATTGGATTCCGGAAAACAAAAGCTCTTTAATCTTTTCTTCTGAAACTTGGAGAAGATGTGCCGCTTCCTCCTGAGAGAATCCTTGTACATATGTAAGGACCATGGCCTCTTTCTCATCCTGTTTCATCTGATCAAGCGCTTTAAATAAATCCTGACGTGGTTCATTTTCCTCTAAAGCTTGTAAACCTCGATCACCTGAAAGCTCGCGGCAGTAATGTATGAAAATGGATGTAACCCACGTTTCGAATGGTGTTTTACCTTTAAATCGAGGCAAATCCTTTTGGACTTTTAAAATAGACCGGTAAAAAAGTTCTTCCATTTGCTGCTGATTATTAAGATAGGACCAACCAAGTATATAGAACGATTGTTTATGCTGATCGAACCAATCGACAATGGATTCCTCGCCTTTTTCTCTTATTGTATTGATAGCAATGGGATCTATTTCTGCTGGAATCATAAACGTGTTCTCCCCCTTTTTGAGCGTAATTCACTGTCACTCCCCAATTTTCCTTGTTTCACACATTTGGAATTTCATCGCCATTCAATACTCGATACATATGCATCATGAGTTTTTCCATGACCTTCCCTCACGCCCACGCTCTTAGTCGGCCTGCCTGTTAATCTGCGATAAATTCACTTTTAGTAGCTTTGTATAAAAGCATATAATAAATCTCTCTTATTTATGGTTGGAATTAATTTTTTATCAATAAATTACAATTATTTTAAATAATGGTTCATAAATAGAATAACAAACTTCTTATTAGTTCGTAAGCCTAGATATCTATTATCTTCCTACTAAAATCCTTCTATATTCCGTAACCATTCTAAATGCGATTTTATGAAACTATTTCAGTTATTACGTAAAAATCATCACTTAAAATTTTCGTATTAGCCCGAATTCAATCACCTCCATCTTCCTGCCCTTTTATTCATTAAGAGGAATTTTTTTCTTTCATTGAAAAATATTTTTTACGACAAATGTAGAAACTCCATAATAAAAAGCAGGGAATCCGTTTGTGATTCCCCACTTTTCTGATGTTATTTCAACTGTTATTTTTAATTTTGAATTTCTATCGGAAACCCATCAGCACTTTGTATTATACGTCCCTACGTTAAACCGAGGTTGCTGATGAAGCAGCTGCTCGGTCAGCCTTCACACAATCGATTGCGACAACGAGCGCAATAATGATGGCCTCCATCTCTTCATTCAATACTTGAACCTTGTAGCTATCGCCCCAAGTGAACCACTCCTTGCTCACTTTACCGATAACTTCACCATGCTGTAATATCTGAAAATCCATATCCCACCAGTTACCAAGTACATCAATGTCTGCCGCATCAATCGTATAGCGTGCTTTAAAGAAAGAAAACTCCTTCTTAATCGTTAATACCTCTCGACCATTCACCTCAACAAAAAACTTCGGTAAAAAGCTAAACACCTTCTTCGTAATGAGAGCAACTTCATCTCTTGTTGTATTCATAATGGAGAAAGTCTTTGGAATTTGCATAAAACTGCCCTCCACGTAATAAACATCCTTCTCCTGTGAATCCTTTACCGTAAATTTTCCACTTAGACTGAATACTCTCTGCTTTATATAAAGTTGCTTCATACTATGCCTCCTTTGATAAAACATATTACTAAAAGTATAATATTGTTCTATCTTACATGAATAATATTTCCTAATCCATTCAACTCATAAAAGAAGAAAACGGCAAAGCATGAGGTTGCAATAAATTGAGGATGATGGGCAACTTTAAAAAGCGGGGACGATATTGATATATTTGAGTTTAGAATTAATTATGAGAAACTTATCATAAGTAAGCACCATGGCTTAGATAGCCAGCGCCTTAGAGCAAAGATTCCACGAATCCATTCATCAAACCCTTGAGCTAGCCAAATTCTAAGTAACCGGAATCACACTTGCTGATATATATGATTAAACTAAATTCGTTATACCAAGGTGATTAGGGCTCCTTATCAACTTACAATCTCTTAGCTAATCGAGAGTCAGTTTTTTGCAGTGGGAAAACGCAAGAACCGTCCCAACTTTTCCTCCAAACGATTTTTCTTATAACGCTCAAATAAATTCTGAAGGTATTTTTTCACATCTGCTATTGATTATCCACGCCCCATTTGCACATTTCCTCTAATATCGGCATCAATGTGTTACCTCTTGCAGTTAAAGAGTATTCTACTTTCGGAGGGATTTGCTGATACTCTTCTCTTTTTACGACGCCACTACATTCTAGCTCACTTAGTTGGGAACTAAGCACCTTATGGGTAATACCAGTAATCTCTCTCTTCAATTCTCCATAACGCATAACTTTGCCACCAGCTAAGCCGTACATTATTTTCATCCGCCACTTCCCACCTATTATTGACAATGTGTAATCAAACGGTGTTTGTTCACTCACTGCAGTCACTCTCCTTAAGGTAACTATCTTACAAAAAGGTGCATACTACCTTTAATTATGTTTGTGTTTATACTTAATATGTACACCATCCATTACTTAGGCAACAACACAATTATGGCATTCACGTACCACTAGATCAATACGGTGAGGAGATTGAAATACATGAGTTTATTATTTACACCAATGACGATTAAGGGAATAACGTTCAAAAACCGCATCATGATGTCACCTATGGCAACAGCTGCGGCTAAGGAAGATGGGATGGCAACACAATGGCATATGCTCCATTACGGGGCTGTCGCACTCGGACAAGCAGGTTTGATTATGCTAGAATCAACAGCGGTCAGTAAAGATGGTCGATCTGTATTAACTAATTTAGGAATTTGGAATGACGACCAGACTGAAGCTCTTCATAAGCTGGTACATACCTTGCATGAGCAGAACGCTAAAGTTGGAATCCAGTTATGGCACGCTGGTCGAAAAAGAGAAGTTGAAGGAGTTTCAATCGCTCCCACGCCAATTCCTTACCAGAATCGGACACCGCAAGAAATGACAGAAGAAGACATCCAGACCGTTATATTGGAATTTAAAGAGGCAGCACTGAGAGCTAAGCAAGCCGATTTTGATGTCATTGAAATTCATGCAGCACACGGTTTTCTTATTAATCAGTTTTTGTCACCTTATTTAAACAAAAGAACAGACAAATACGGGGGAACTCAGGAGAAAAGATATCAATTTCTACGCGAAATTATTCATGAAACCCGTCAAGTATGGGATGGACCTTTATTCGTAAGAATATCGGCTGATGAATATAGTGACGAAGGAAATAACATTAGCGATTACGTTTATTATACAAGCTTAATGAAGGAGCAAGATGTAGACCTGATCGATTGCAGTAGCGGTGGCGTCCTATCTGTTAAACCCCCACAAATTTATCCCGGTTACCAAGTTCCTTTTGCTGAGAAAATTCGACATGAAGTAGGGATATCTACAGCAGCTGTAGGATTAATTTCAAGTGGCTTACAAGCAGAGGAAATTTTGCAGAATAGCCGAGCTGATCTTATTGCCATAGGCAGAGCTTTTTTAAGAGACCCTTTCTGGACTCAAACAGCTGCTCGTCAGTTAGGAGAACAAATAGCTGCCCCATTCCCCTACAGCGCCCATTGGTTTGTATAATTAATTATAAGTAAGCATCAAATAGTCTCGAAAGTAAAACATGGGGACGGTTCTCATGTTTCCAGGCTAATATGTATTGCAAATATCACACTTACAGCCTTATAAGATAAAACTAAATTTGTTATAACAAAAGAATTAGAACTCTTTATCAACTTACAATCTCTTAAATAATCGAGAGTCCGTTTTTCGCAGAAGGGAAACGCTCGAACCGTCCCTTTGTTTCCAAGGAATGCATAGAGGAGAATTTAGACCTCAACAATCCACACGTTCTATTGCGAGGTATCTCATATCATATTTTATGCATTCCACCAACCCATCTTTAGATGTTTATCCGCTGGAAGCAACGAAAGAATTTGTAGATCATGTTATTTTGGGATCTCATACAGCCAAAAGTTATATCATAGTTGAAAAAGAAAATGAGATACCAATTGGCATTGTATCATTAATCAACATTGATTATAAAAATAGAAATGCTGAATGTATTATTGACATCGGGGAAAAGGATATGAACCTAGTACCATTGAACAGTTCTTTACTATGCGACAGTATACGGGAAAAGGCGTAGGTAAAATTGCCGCAAAAAAAGTTTTTGATTTGTTTCCTGGAAAATGGAAAGTAATACAGATTAGAAATAATTATGTAGCGCAAGCCTTTTGGAGAAAAGTAATTTCAGAGTATACAAATGATATTTTTTATGAGAAATATAATATTGAGGATGATAGATGTTCAGTTCAGGAGTTTGAATCTCAAAGAAATGAATAAAAATATGAATAAAAAAAGGGCAACTGTTCAGTAATCTTCTTGTACTATCGGGTACATCACATACTTAAAATGATCAATCTTTTTTCAAAAAAATTCCACCTGTATCTAAAACTTTAGAATCTATTTTGATCTATCTTTTTTCAAAATAGATTCTTTTTGTTTGCTGTTAAATAAGGCTCGTCAATGTCTTCTTTATCAAACTTTATTTCAAGGCTACAATTACTCTAATTATTGATATGGATGTCAATCGTTCTGTTACTAATAGACTTATAGATTGGATTCAGGAAGCCAATCTTGAAAAGACATTCACCAGCGTTGTAGACGATATAGGCGTTGATGAAAAGACTGTACGGAACATCTTTAATGATTACGTTGTAGAACTTGTTAAAAAACCATGAAAGCATCTAATTCAAGACGTCCCATGGTTTCGATGAAGTGTGTTTAAATAAATTGTTATATTTTACCGACCCAAACGTTTATTCCATGTGCTCTATGTGTCAAAAGGTCAGTTAAGGCAGTTGAATAGAAAAAAGGCATCCGGCTAAGAATGGTTGCCTTCTTTTCTTTAACTATTCTAAAAAAGTAATAAATAAGGGTTTTCTAAGTAGTAGCAGATGCCCTGTAAGAATTCTGCTGCTGGGGCACCGTCCACTATTTGATGATCGAATGTTAAACTTAATGGAAGCTCATGCTGCTCCATGATTTCCTTATTGTTACCGAAGACAAGCTTGCTGTCGATGGCACCGACACCTAAAATACCGATTTCCGGTGTATTTATAATTGGTGTGAAGTATTCGATTCCTGCATATCCTAAGTTTGAAATCGTAAATGTTGAGCCTGTTAGTAAATCACCGCTAAGCGTATTACTTCGTGCACCGCTTGTGATATTTGTTATATTTTCTGCAAGTTTCGTTAACGTTTGGTTCATTGCATCTTTCACGACAGGAACGATTAAGCCTTCATCAACTGCAACGGCCATGCCGATATGAATATCCTCGTGAACAGCATGCTCGCCATTGGCATAGGTGGCATTCATTTCTGGAAAATCTTTTAATGCGAGAACGACAGCACGAACTAGCAGTGTGTTGATGCTTAGTTGACCACCTGATAAACGATCACCAAGCTTCGCCTTCATATCTGCTCGAAATGTCATCAGTGGTGAGACATTGGCTTTACGGTGCAATGTCACTTGCGCCGTTTGCTGCAAGCTATTATGCATCCGCTTCGCAATAACTTTGCGCATACCAGATAAGCCCTCACCAGCACTAGCGCCAGATACTGTAGTAGAAGCGGATTTTATAGCTGGCACGAAGTTTTCAACATCGCGACGCGTAATGCGGCCACTGCCACCAGTACCAGTAATTTCTGAATAATCTATCCCTCGCTCTGCCGCAATTTTACGCGCAATTGGCGTGATAAAGATGCGTTCAGCTTCTTGATGCTTAGAAGTTAAAGTTGGGGCTACTTGTGCTTTTTGCTGTACTTGCTCTTCAGTAGATGCCGTTTCTTTAGCAGGAACGGATGCCTCCGCTCCTTTCTCACCAACCTCACCAATGTACGCAATTGGCTCTTTACATGGGATTTGCCCCATTTCCTCTACGATAATTTTGAGGAGGATGCCATCTTCTGGTGCCTCTACATCATGCGTTAGTTTTTCGGAGCTAATTGTGCAAACGATGTCACCCTTCTTCACGGCATCGCCTTCTTTTTTATACCATGATTCGACGGTTCCTTCCGTCATCGTTAGACCAAGTTTCGGCATTAAAATATGTGTTGCCATTGTCATCACCACCTTATGATTTTTTTAAGTCAGCAATCAGTTCATTTGCTAGATCGAATACTTTATCAGCATTTGGAAGGTACAGCTGCTCTAAGTTTGAGGCGAATGGAACTGGTGTATTCGGTGCGCAAACACATTTGATTGGGCCATCTAAGTAATCGAATGCTTTATCTGCCACGACCGAAGAAATATCTGTTGCCGTGTTATTATGCGGATTTGCTTCATCAATAATGATGAGGCGACCCGTTTTCTTTACGGAATTAATAATCGTCTCTTGATCCCAAGGAGCGACTGTTACAAGGTCAATAACTTCAACACTCACACCATCTGCTTCTAACTTTTTAGCGACTTCAAGCGCCACATAGAGCATTTTACCGATTGTAACAATCGTTAAATCAGAGCCTACCTTCTTCACCTTTGCTTTACCGATTTCCACAGTGTAATATTCTTCTGGCACTTCTTCTTTCATACCATATAATGTTTTATCCTCAAAGAACATGACGATATTATCATCCTCAATCGCTGCATTTAGAAGACCTTTTGCGTCATATGGATTCGATGGGACAACGACTTTAATACCAGGAATTGAGCCGAGCATTCCGTAGTAGGAGCCAGAGTGTTGGGCAGCCGCTGAAGCGCCTGCACCGTGACACGTACGCACGGTCATTGGAATTCTTGCTTTACCACCAAACATATAGCGCATTTTCGATCCTTGAGCAAGTAATGTATCGAAGCAGAAGCCGATAAAGTCGTTGAACATTAATTCTGGTACGGGACGTAACCCAGTTGCCGCCGCACCTACAGCAGCCCCCATATAGCCCATTTCAGAAATCGGTGTATCGATGACGCGCTCACGACCGTACTTTTCAACTAAGCCTTTTGTAACACCGAATACACCACCCCAAGCTCCTTCAGTGCCTAAGTGTTCAATTGTTGCGCCACCTGCAATGTCCTCACCGAGTAGAATTACCCGATCATCACGCTCCATTGATTGATCCATTGCCTCATTGATTGCCTGCATAAATGTAATTTTTCTTGTCATCGTCCTTCTCTCCTTTTTATTAGTCTGCGTATACATCTTCGTATAAAGCCTCTGGTCGTGGAATTGGACTTTCCTGTGCAAATTGAATCGCTTCTGCAATCGCCTTTACTGAATTCGCTTCAATTTCATCAGCTTGCTCTTTAGTTAAAAGTTTTGAAGCCATTGCCTCTTTACGAAATGCTTGGATACAATCGAAATCCGCGAGCTCTTTTTCTGGTCCTTCTTTCGCCTTATATTTTTGCTCATCACCTTCGAAATGACCGTATTTACGGTATGTTAAGCATTCAATAATCGTTGGACCCTCACCTTTTCTTGCCCGATCAATTGCTTCACCAGCTGCTTTATATACCGCTTTTAAATCCATGCCATCAACTGAAACGCCTGGAATATCGTACGCTAAACTGCGCTGTGCAATCGTTTTGGAAGCGGAAGAGTAGCTTTGCGGTGTTGATTCTGCGAATAAATTGTTTTCACAAACGAAAATAATAGGCAGCTTCCAAATCGCAGCTAAGTTAATACCCTCATGGAATGTGCCCTCATTGGCTGCACCATCACCGAAGAAACAGACAACAACACTATCCGTTTTCAAATATTTATTGCGAAGACCTGCCCCGACTGCAATCGGAAAACCACCACCAACCATACCATTGGCGCCGAGCATTCCTTTGTCGATATCAGCGATGTGCATGGAACCGCCCTTTCCTTTACAAAGACCGGTTTCCTTGCCGTAAATTTCGGCCATCATGCCATTAAGATCGCAGCCCTTTGCAATACAATGACCATGCCCACGGTGCGTACTTGTAATATAATCAGCATCCGTTAAATGCGCACAAACACCTGTTGCAACAGCTTCTTCACCTGCATATAAATGAACGAATCCTGGAATTTCACCGCTTGTAAAAATACGATGCACTTCGTCCTCAAAGTTGCGAATATCGTTCATCTTTTCATAAATCCAAGCAGCTTTCTTCTTATCTAATTTTTGCATGATAAATCCTCCTTTTTGTTAGCCGTGAATGGCCTTTGAAATAAGACTGTTGGTCACCTCGCCTGTTAATTCAGACAAAGTAGGATGGGCAAATGTCAGATTAGCCAGTTCATCGACGCGCCCCTCCGATTGCTTGACCGCAAGAAGCGTGTGGATTGTTTCTGTTGCATGACTGCCAACGATAACGGCACCAAGTATTTCATTATATTTTTTCTCGGAAATAATTTTGACAAAGCCTTCGGTATCATTTGTTGCAATAGCCTTCCCCATAATGCTATAAGGCAGCTTGCTGACTTTGACATCATAGCCGTTCTGCTTTGCTTCCGCTTCACTAATTCCAAAGCTTGCCACCTCTGGAGTAGTGTAAATACAACGAGGGATACTTACTTGATTCAGCGGTTCCTGCGAGATGCCAGCCATATGCGCAACTGCTTTTAATCCTTCTGCACTTGCTGCATGAGCAAGCATATAGCCACCAATCATGTCACCAATTGCGTATATCCCTTTTTGTGATGTTTCATAATGTTTATTCACTTTCACAAACCGTCCGGTCTCATCAAGCGCTAGTCCAATCGCTTGTGGTAACGCTAAGTTTGCCTTTCGACCTGCCGCAAGCAGTAGCTGTTCGAATGGTATCGTTTTGCCAGACTGTAGCTGTACCGAATTATTTGTGACCCTGTGAATGTTTACTTTTGTTTCCACTACTATGCCTAATTGTTGCAGCTTCTTTTTCAGAATCGTGCGAGCTTCTGGATCCTCTGTTAATAAAATATCCTCAGCAACCTCTAGTATCGTCACACTGACATTAAGCGGGGCCATGGCAAAAGCAAGCTCTACTGCAATAACACCACCTCCAATAATGACTAGCTGTTTCGGCAGCTTTCTTAACTCAAAAAAAGTATCGGTCGTTAAATAAGCAACCTCTTCAATACCTGCTATCGGTGGCACGAATGG
>JAEWDX010000119.1 GCA_023389895.1 Bacillota bacterium | reverse complement strand
TTTGAAATCAAACTCTTCACTAATCTGCAGCAATGATTTCAAGTTTTGCGGATTCCTAATTTCAGGACAAACCGTCCGATGCGATTGTTCCGCAGCTTCCTTCGCGATTTTTTGCCATCGTTCAATTTTTTTCTCAGCTTTTTTCTCATCCCATTTTACTACTGAACGTCCTGAAATAAAAGGGATAAACTGATAAGCTCCTAACTCTGTCCCTTTTTGGATAATCCATTCAAGCTTATCCCCTTTAGGCAAACCGCTCGCAATTGTAATATTTATCGGAAGCTCTGGTGAATCCATTATCCATTCTACTACCTCAGCTGAAACTTCGCTCTCGGTAATTTCTACTATCGAACAAATCGAACTTTTATGTTCCATGTCTACACAAATAATTTGCTCACCCTTTTGCATCCTCATTACGCGCACAATATGATGATAGTCATCACCTATAATAATATAACGATCATGATTTGCTAGTTGGTTTAGAAAATAACGCTGCATCCTTACACCTTCTTCTATCGAAATGCGAAAAGCCATATAAAAAGGAGGAACAATAATAGGTTCCCCCTTCTTTCAAAAAATTACTTTTTCTGTCCAATAATGGCAACCCAATCTTCCATTTCAATCAATTCATTGATGGTGAATCCAGCCTCAATCATCGCTTCCTTTACAATCTGCTTTTTCTGCTGAATAATGCCAGAAACAATGAAAAAACCACCTTGTTTCACGACAGCAGCAGCAGCATCTGTAAAGCGTAAAATGACCTCTGCCAAAATATTAGCGACAACAATATCCGCGCCGCTTTCAACACCATCAAGTAAATTACTTTGTGAGACACTTACAATATCTGCAACTTTATTCAATATAATATTTTGTCGTGCCGATTCAACGGCTACTATATCTAAATCAAGTGCATTCACTTGACTCGCTCCAAGCATTGCAGCAGCAATACTTAAAACACCAGAACCAGTCCCAACATCAACAATCTTATCATGCTGCTTTACCGTTCTTTCTAAAGCCTGTATGCACATGACTGTTGTTGGATGAGTACCTGTTCCAAATGCCATCCCTGGGTCAAGCTCGATAATTAATTCATCAGATTGAACAGGTACATACTCTTCCCATGTCGGTACAATCGTAAAACGTTCCGAAATTTTCACAGGATGATAATATTTTTTCCATGCTGTAGCCCAATCTTCTTCATTTACCTCACAAATGCTAATATTATTTTTACCGATATCAATCTGATAATGAATCAAATTATTAATCGCTTCTTTAATTTCATCAATTGTTTCATTAAGAAAGCTGTTGACAGTTAAATAAGCTTTGACGATTACTCCTTCATCCGGATAATCCTCAGGGTTAAGCTCATAGATTTCACCGAATTGATCCGTTCTTTCTTTTACAAGTTCAAGAGGATCTTCAATGACTACTCCACTTGCTCCAGCTTCATGTAAAATATTCGAAATCGGTTCGACTGCCTCATTTGTCGTATGAATGCTGATTTCTGACCATTTCACTCCTGTCAACTTCCTTTCCTTATTCACCTTTAAAGGCGCGTTTCACTTTATCAAAAAAACTTCCTTCATGTTCCCCTTGAGGAACCAGCCCGCTAATTTCCGCAAATTCCTGAAGTAGCTGCTTCTGTTTCTCTGTTAATTTTGTTGGTGTCACGATGCGGACAATAATATGCTGATCCCCTTTGCCATATCCTCTAACGTTTTGAATTCCCTTCTCTTTCAAGCGGAACTTAGTACCTGTTTGTGTACCTGCTGGAACCTTTAATTTTATTTTCCCATACAAGGTTGGTACCTCAACTTCATCACCTAAAGCAGCTTGAACGAAAGTAATCGGCATTTCACAATAGACATCATCACCATCACGTTCAAAGAACTCATGAGAACGCACATGGAATACAACATATAAATCTCCCTTTGGTCCACCATTAATCCCTGGTTCACCTTGACCAGAAACGCGAATTTGTTGTCCATCATCAATTCCAGCTGGTATTTTCACAGCAATCTTACGGCGTTTCTTCACTTTCCCTATTCCACCACAAGTGGAGCATTTATGCTTAATTTGCTTACCAGTTCCGCTACAATAATGACATACTCTGCGGTTTACGATTTTCCCAAACGGTGTATTCTGTTCAACATTCAATTGCCCTGATCCATGACAATGTGAACATGTCTCCGCCTTCGTACCAGGCTTAGCACCCGATCCACTGCAAGTCTCACAAGTTTCTTCACGAGGAATTTCAATTTCTGTTTCCTTGCCAAAGACGGCATCCTCAAAAGACAAAGTCATTGTATACTGAAGATCTGCTCCTTGTCGTGGTGCATTTGGATCACGTTGCCGTGAACCACCACCAAAAAAGGTGCTAAAGATATCTTCAAAGCCGCCGAAGCCTTCAAAGCCACCGCCACCAAAGCCTTGATTAGGATCTGTATGACCAAATTGATCGTATTGGGCTTTTTTCTGGTCATCACTTAAAACCTCATATGCTTCTGCAATTTCTTTAAATTTCTCATCCGCACCAGATTCCTTATTAATATCTGGATGGTATTGCTTCGATAACTTTCGATAGGCCTTTTTTATTTCATCCTTGGAAGCCTCTTTAGCTACGCCAAGAACTTCATAGTAATCCCTTTTACTCATGATTACCACTCCCCGAATCTTTTCACATAAATTTTATTTTAACATTTTTGAATAAAAAATAAAAGTCAAAGCCAAGAATACCTGACTTTGACATTGAAATACGAAAGTGCCTCGTTCAGGGGCGACAAGCATAAGACAGGCCAGCAGGAAGGTTGCTTTTTAACCTTCAGGCTGGAATGACTTATGACTTATGACCTCCGACGTACAAGGACGTACTAGTGCCGATGTAGCCACAGGACAAGGTAAACCTCGTCAGCGACACATCGCACGACCAAAAGTGGAACTTTTGGGAGGACGTGGCGTTCTTAGTCGGCGAGCCCCTAGGCACTGTAGCTGGACAGCCCCAATTGTGACTTATTTATCGTCTTTAACCTCTTCAAATTCTGCGTCAACTACATTGTCATCATTGCTTTTTCCAGTTGGGCCTTCTGCTCCTTCAGCGCCTTGTGCAGCCTGCGCTTGCTTAGAAGCCTCTTCATAAAGCTTCATTGTCAAGGCTTGAACGATTTCCTGTAAAGCATCTTTCTTTGCTTTCATTTCGTCTAAATCATTCTTTTCAATTGCTGCTTTTAAAGCATCCTTCGCTTCATTTGCTTTTGCAACGTCAGCTGCATCTACTTTATCTTCAAGATCTTTCAAAGTCTTTTCGGTTGTGAAGACTAGTTGATCAGCTTCATTGCGAAGTTCAACTTCTTCTTTACGCTTCTTGTCAGCCTCTGCATTTTCTTCAGCTTCTCTTACCATTTTATCGATTTCTTCGTCAGATAAACCGGTTGAAGATTTAATTGTAATGGCTTGCTCTTTATTCGTACCTAAATCTTTCGCACGAACATTAACAATTCCGTTTTTATCAATATCAAAAGATACTTCAATTTGTGGAATACCTCTTGGTGCAGGTGGAATATCTCCTAATTGGAAACGGCCTAATGTTTTATTATCTGAAGCCATTGGACGTTCACCTTGTAAAACATGAATATCAACAGCAGACTGATTATCAGCAGCAGTTGAGAATACTTGTGATTTTGATGTTGGAATTGTTGTATTTCTATCAATTAACTTTGTGAACACGCCACCCATTGTTTCAATACCGAGTGAAAGCGGTGTTACGTCAAGAAGAACAACGTCTTTCACATCTCCAGTGATAACTCCACCTTGGATCGCTGCACCCATTGCAACGACTTCATCTGGGTTAACTCCTTTATGTGGCTCTTTACCTGTCTCTTTCTTAATTGCTTCTTGAACGGCAGGAATACGTGTCGATCCACCGACAAGAATAACTTTATCAAGTTCAGAAGGAGATAATCCTGCATCTTTCAACGCTTGACGAGTTGGCCCCATTGTTCGTTCCACTAAATCTGCAGTAAGTGATTCAAACTTCGCTCTTGTTAATGTAACCTCTAAGTGTAAAGGACCGTGTTCACCTGCAGTAATAAACGGTAAAGAAATTTGCGTTGAAGTAACACCTGAAAGATCCTTCTTCGCCTTTTCAGCTGCATCCTTTAAACGTTGAGAAGCCATCTTATCTTTCGAAAGATCGATGCCATTTTCTTTTTTGAATTCCTCAACTAAATAATCGATAACGACTTGGTCGAAATCATCTCCACCAAGACGATTATCACCAGCAGTTGATTTAACTTCAAATACACCATCACCAAGCTCTAAAATAGAAACGTCAAATGTACCACCACCAAGGTCATACACAAGAATCGTTTGGTCTTCATCTGTTTTATCCATACCATATGCAAGCGCAGCAGCAGTCGGTTCATTAATAATACGTTCGACTTCAAGTCCAGCAATTTTTCCAGCATCCTTTGTCGCTTGACGCTCTGCATCATTGAAATAAGCAGGAACAGTAACAACGGCTTTTGTTACTGGCTCACCAAGATATTCCTCAGCATATGTTTTCATGTATTGAAGGATAATCGCTGAAATTTCTTGCGGCGTATATTCCTTGCCTTCAGCTTCTACTTTATGAGAAGTACCCATATGACGTTTGACTGACATAATTGTATTTGGATTTGTAATCGATTGACGTTTTGCCACTTCCCCAACTTGGCGCTCACCATTTTTAAATGCTACTACAGAAGGAGTTGTACGATTGCCTTCTGGATTTGGAATAACCTTTGCCTCTCCGCCTTCTAAAACGGAAACACATGAGTTTGTAGTTCCTAAATCGATTCCAATAATTTTGCTCATGTTTTTTACCTCCTAAAAATTATGTAATTACTGATTTACTTTAACCATTGCTGGACGGATCACTCTGTCCTTTAATACATATCCTTTTTGGAACTCTTCAACAACAATATTTGAATCGAATCCTTCCTCTTCAACTTGCATCACTGCATGATGATATTGTGGATCAAATTCCTTTCCAACTGCTTCAATCTGTTCTGCTCCCTCACCTTTTAGAGCCTCTAATAGACTGCGATAGATCATATCCATTCCTTGAAGAATCGATTTTGCTTCCTCATTATTTACTTCCATCTGCAATGCTCTTTCAAAGTTATCAACAGCAGGCAATAAATTTGTGATCAAGCTTTGTGCTTTATATTTTTCAGACGCTTCAAGATCTAATCTCGCACGACGTCTGCTATTTTCAAAATCAGCCTGAAGACGATAATAGCGATTATCCATTTCTTCTAATTTTGCTGCTAATTCAGCTATCTTCGCGTTCGCTTCTTTTAATTGCTCATCAACTTCAACAACTGTCTCTTCAGTTTCTATAACTTCAGCAGGATTAGACTCTGAAGCAATCGTTTCTTCAGTTTCATTTCTCTCATTTACCAACATATTCACCTCCCTTTAATTACTCCTATACAGCTCTGTCAGTACAGCCGTTAAATCAGTACTAATATAATCCAATAAACTAATGACGCGTGAATATTCCATTCTTGTCGGACCTAATATAGCAATCGTGCCAAGCTGTTCCATTCCAACCGAATAAGTGGCTGTAATAAGGCTACAATTCTCCATAGCAGTAATATTATTTTCACTACCGATTTTAATGGTAATTCCAGAATTTTGTTTGCGAATAAGCCCAGATATACTATCTTCTTGATCAATCATGTTCAGTAAACTCTTGATTTTATCTAAATCATGAAACTCTGGTTGACTTAAGATATTTGTTTTCCCACCGAAAAATAATTTTTCCTGTGAAGAAATGGCTAATGTGTGTGCAATCGATTGAAAAATCGATTCGTAATTACTAATATGCTGTTTTAAAAGGATTGCTACTTCCTTATAAATTTTACCATTTAAATGGTCAATTGAAACACCAGCTAGCCGCTCATTCAATATATTTGTTAGTTTCTCAAGCTCACTCGCATCCATTGTTTCAGGCATTTGGAACATATTATTTTGCACATGCCCAGAATCAGTTACAATGATTGCAACTGCAGTGTGATTATTAATCGGGATTATTTGAATTTTTTTTAATTTATCTTCCCTAGCAGCTGGACCTAAAGCAATCGCTGTGTAATTTGTTAATTCAGAAAGAATTTTGGCGGATTTTTGAACAATTCTCTCAAGCTCATAAATTCTTTCAGCAAAAATTGATTTTACCCGATGAACATCATGTTCATTGAGTTTTTGCGGGGAAAGTAAATGGTCAACATAGTATCGATACCCTTTATCCGAAGGTACTCTCCCAGAAGAAGTATGTGTTTTCTCAATAAAGCCGAGTTCTTCTAAATCAGACATCTCATTTCTTATCGTTGCTGAACTTAGAGAAATCTCTTCTTTTTTCGACAGACTTCTTGAACCAACCGGCTGTGCTGAGTGAATAAAATCATCAATAATAACCTGAAGTATTAATAATTGGCGATCAGTCAACACGGTTATCACCCCTGTTAGCACTCTTGCTTACCGAGTGCTAATTATAATACTAAATTAACAAATCACTTCATTGGTGTCAATAAAAAACGCTCCTACTTTAAAAACATTTGAAACACTTCATTGCCTAGCATATGCCCTTTTTCTGTCAATTGAATATTCTCTTCCGTAACGGTAATTAGGTTTCGCCCTATGAGAGTATTTAATTCATTCTTAAATAATTCGACAGGGTTCTCTGCGAATTTCTCGACAAATCCTGCAATTGATACTCCAGCCGTTTTCCGAAGACCTAGAAACATTTCCTCTTCTATTTTCTCCGCCCGTGTCACTTGATGTTTGTGTACAATTGGAAGCACTCCAGTATGAAGCGCCTCCATGTATTTTTTTAACGGTCCATGATTAGAATTACGAAATCCATCAAGATAGCAATGTGCTCCAGCACCAAATCCATAATATGATTCATTATTCCAATACGTTAAATTATGCTTGCTTTCAAATCCTGACTTTGAAAAATTACTAATTTCATATTGCTTGAAGCCTTGTTTCGCCATTTCCTCCATGAGAATCTTATACATTTCAGCCTCTGTATCCTCACTTGGCAATGGAAGCTTTCCTTTATTCATTAAGTTATAGAAAACAGTCTTCGGTTCGATAATTAAGGAGTAGCCCGAATAATGCTGAATATTTAAGCTGAAAGAAGTCTCAAGAGTCTTTTTAAAGTCTGTGACAGTTTGTCCAGGTAAACTATAAATTAAATCAATGCTAATATTTTCAAAGCCAATTTTCTTAGCGGCCTCAATCGAATGAAAAACATCAGCTGCACGATGAACTCTACCAATTTTCTTCAATAATTCATCATTAAAGGTCTGTACTCCAAAGCTTATTCGATTTACTCCTGCGTCAAATAAAATTCGCAGCTTTTCATCCGAAAGATCACCAGGATTTGCTTCAAACGTAAATTCTGTTTCAGCTTTATAGGGAAGACGTTCCTTGATAATGAGGCAAAGCTTTTCAAGCTGCTGCTCGTTTAATGCAGTCGGTGTTCCACCACCAACAAAGATAGATTTCAGCATTCTCGTTTGAGAATTTCGCAAAGTTAATTCCATTTCCTTTGCAAGTGAGTCAAGGTATTCATTGACTGGTTGCCCTTTCAAAAACACTTTATTAAAATCACAATAATGGCAAATATGCTCACAAAAAGGAATATGAATATAAGCTGCTCCGACCATTTTTTGCACCTCCATTAGAAATTCTGAAGCCCGGTATGACAAACTGGATAGAAGGTTCATTTTTTATTTATTTCTAAAAAGATAAAAAGAGGCTAGAGTTGCTTTTTCAACAAAAGCAGTTCTGACCTCTTTCATAAAGTGAAACGCAGCAAAACCGTTATTTCTTAGAGCCAGTATCATCCATTTTCAATACCGCCATAAAGGCTTCCTGAGGAACTTCGACAGAGCCAACCTGCTTCATGCGTTTTTTCCCTTCCTTTTGCTTCTCTAAAAGCTTCCGTTTCCGGGAAATATCGCCACCGTAACATTTGGCTAAGACGTTTTTTCCCATTGATTTAATCGTTGAACGCGCGACGATTTTCTGACCAATCGCAGCTTGAACAGGCACTTCAAATTGCTGACGAGGAATTAATTCCTTTAATTTCTCGACAATAACTTTTCCGCGGTCATAGGCAAAATCTTTATGAACAATAAAGCTTAAAGCGTCAACTTTTTCTCCATTGAGAAGAATATCCATCTTCACAAGGCTGGACGGCTTATAACCAATTAATTCATAATCAAAGGAAGCATATCCCTTTGTATTCGATTTTAATTGGTCAAAGAAATCATAAACAATTTCTGATAACGGAATTTCATAACTGATGTTAACTCTCGTTTCATTCATATATTGCATATTAAGGAAAATCCCACGCTTCTGCTGGCAAAGCTCCATAATCGCTCCGACATAATCATTCGGCGCCATCATCGTTGCCTTTACATATGGCTCCTCAATATGGTCAATTTTTTGTGGGTCAGGCATTTTAGATGGATTGTCCACCTTTAATTCTGAACCATCTGTTAAAATGACATCGTAAATTACACTTGGTGCCGTTGTAATTAGATCAATTTTGAATTCACGTTCAATCCGCTCTTGAATAATCTCCATATGGAGCAACCCTAAAAACCCGCAACGGAAACCAAAGCCTAAAGCCTGTGATGTTTCTGGCTCAAATTGTAATGCTGAGTCATTCAGTTCTAATTTCTCAAGTGCTTCACGCAAATCATTAAATTTCGCACTATCGATTGGGTATAGACCACAATATACCATTGGGTTCAGCTTACGATAGCCTGGCAGTGGTTCTGTTGCACCATTTTTCGCATTCGTAATTGTATCTCCAACCCTTGTATCGCCAACATTTTTAATGGACGCTGTTAAAAAACCAACATCACCAACTGTCAATTCGTCTAACATTTCAGCTTTCGGTGAGAAAACACCCACTTCGATGACCTCGAATTCTTTTCCAGTCGCCATCATTTTAATTTTATCACCCGTTTTAACAGTTCCTTCAACAACGCGAATATAAGCAATAACACCCCGATAAGCATCGAATAATGAGTCGAAAATCAATGCTTTCAATGGAGCATCCGGATCACCAGTCGGTGCAGGAACTTGCTTAACAACTTGCTCAAGGATTTCTTCAATCCCAATTCCAGCCTTCGCCGAAGCGAGCACTGCTTCTGAAGCATCGAGACCAATTACTTCTTCAATTTCATTGCGAACTCGTTCTGGATCAGCACTTGGTAAATCAATTTTATTAATAATCGGCAAAATTTCTAAATCATTATCAAACGCCAAATAAACATTCGCTAATGTCTGCGCTTCAATTCCCTGGGCAGCATCAACAACTAAGATTGCCCCTTCACAGGCTGCTAAGCTCCGTGATACCTCATACGTAAAATCGACATGCCCTGGTGTATCGATTAAATGAAAGATATATGTTTCTCCATCTTTCGCCTCGTACTTTAATTGGACGGAGTTTAATTTAATCGTAATTCCCCGTTCTCTTTCTAAATCCATTGAATCGAGTAATTGATTCTTCATCTCACGAGATGATAATGCCTTTGTTTTTTCTAAAATTCGATCCGCTAATGTTGATTTCCCATGATCGATATGGGCAATGATGGAAAAATTCCGGATTCTCGCTTGTCTTTTAAGTCTTTCTTCTCTGTTCATTGTTTCACTCCTACCTAAAAAAGCGCAAGTACGCTAAGGCACCTAACATCTATTTAAATGATTTAATTCACTTTTTCCAGAATAACATGCACTATTTTTAGATTATAGCAGTACGTTTTATAAGATTCAATCTACAATCAGATCGATAAAAGGATAAATATGATTATAAGGCAATCTTTTTCCCAGAATATAAAACGACTGCAATTAGTTGCAGCCGCTACTTATCCTTTAAGAATTCTGTTATGAAATCGATCGACTTTTCGGTCATGCTTGTTACACCATCTGAAAACTTTTTTCCCATTGAAGAAAAAAAATTATACGCTTGCATTTCTTCTAGCTGCTTCTGTTTCTCCTTTAGATCATGGCTTGTCACTTCATTTCCAAGAATCGAGGCCGTAACTTTACCGCTTTCTTTTTCCTCGAGAGTGAAGGCTCCTTTAAAGGCTGAATCATTATAGCCCTTCATATTTTGGATGCCTTCATTTGCTTGCTGCATGCCAAATAGCACCGCAATAAACATGAGAGAAACAAATAAAAATGTTTTTACAATAAACCATTTCATCGCGATCCACCTACTCGATTTATTTCTTTTCATCCGAATTTATGACTGGATTGCTAACTTTTTCTGCCTGCCAGTAAAATTCACTAAAAACATCAGCAAGGGCTTCAGCCGATAAGTTTAATTCTTCAAATGTATTATCAACCCCACCAAATTCAATGAGCATCGCATTTCCCGATAAATCTTGATTATATTTACCATTATCTCCTTCATTCCCTTTTAAAATAACAGCTCTACTCAATCCCGGGTATTTTTTATTAATAAGCGCATGCATTTGTTCAGCAAGTTCTAAATTCTTCTTATAATTCGGATGTTTTTCCCCAACTATAAATGCTAATTTTGCATAATTTTTTCCATTTAGGGTTAATGTCGTGACCTCTTTACGACTTGAATCACGATGGATATCAATAAAATATTGTAAATCACGATTTCCAGTGAGCGCTGCCTGAACACTATTTCGTGACTCTTGATAGGCAGAACCGTATTTAAGCTTTTTATTAATTAGATTTCCTACAGTATCCGTCTTATCTAAATTTGTGCCAACCCCTCTTGCTTCAAGCTCTTCCTTTAATTTATCACCTATTTTCGTCACATTTAATTGTGAATGTTGAGCATCGTCTGGAGCTGTTACCCCTTTTAAATAAGGCAAATACGATTCTCGATTATGCGTGAAATATAAATATACGACCTCACGTCCATCCGTTGATAGTCCTGATTGCTGAGGAATATTGTTTCCGTCCGAATCAATATTTTCTAAATTTTGCAAAGTTGCTTCTTGTTCAGCCATAAGAATTTCAAGTGATGGAGTCGATTCCATTGGCATATTAGTATAATCATTTCCTTCGCTAGCGGCGATAATTTGACTATCAAACAGAGAAAAAGACGGTAACTCTCTTCCTAATAAGCTTCTCGGATCATCAAGATTAATATTTGTTGAAAGCTTAAAGACGAAGCTTAGCAATGTCGGTTTTCCTGACTGCTCATCCATACCTTTCATGAAATGATGGTTCTCCCAACTCAGCAAGTGATAGAGCATTTCACCTGTAATCTTATTTGTCACTGTATTAACCGAAGTAGAACTAATGCGATATTCTAGCTTTATTGCTGTTAAAGCACTGCTTATCGAAAAAATCAACAGCATAAACAGAAAAAATCCTCCAATAATTTTTAGCAGAATCGTCCCTTTAATAAAAATATAAGGCTTCATCTTCTCACCTCTCTAATGCAAGTCTAGTAATTCTTATGACTTTGCTAGAGGAGATAGAACATAAAGTACAAAAGCTAGCGAAAAATTAATAAGGTTTAGCGTGTATAGAAACCTGCGCTTTTTTCATTCACATTTTGATGAAGGGCGGCATTTAAACCAGTGGCGAGTAAATTGGCCATATCCTCAATAAAAATATCTACCTCTTTTGGTGTTACCATTAAATTATGACCAATTGGAGAAAGCACCTCATAAATTAATTTCCGCTTTTCTTCTTCTTCAAGTGTACCAACGATACCAAGGAATGTTTTACGGTGCTGCTCTTCTGGCAAATCTTCCTCTGTAAGTTTTCTCTTTTCGCCAAAGCTCATTCCAGCTGGAGTTAAAGCTCTTGATGGTCGATTGCCTTCTTTCATTTCTTTGCCAAAATGCTTTAAAATAAAATCAATCGTGTCGCTTGTAATGGAAACAGCATCAACAACCGTTGGCACCCCAATCGCAATCACAGGGATGCCCAATGTTTCCTTACTAATTTCCTTTCTTTTATTCCCAACCCCTGAGCCGGGATGAATTCCAGTATCAGAAATTTGAATCGTTGAGTTCACTCTTTCAATCGCTCTTGCAGCAAGGGCATCGATTGCAATGACAAAATCCGGCTTTGATTTTTCAACAATGCCCAAAATAATATCACTTGTTTCAATTCCTGTTAGTCCCATTACTCCTGGTGCAATGGCACTAACAGGGCGGTAGCCTTCCTCAACACTTTCAGGCTGCAACTTATACAGATGTCTTGTTACGAGGAGATTTTCACAAACTTTCGGACCTAATGCATCTGGGGTAACATGCCAATTCCCTAGTCCAACAACTAGGCAAGACGCATCCTGTTTAATTCCCATCTGCTGCAGAAACTGGGAGAACTCCTGTGAGAATAAGTTTGCTACCTTCTGCTGCATCACCGTATCCTGCTGACGAACACCAGCAGCCTCAATCGTTAAATATCTTCCTTCCTTTTTACCAATTGATTCTGCTCCAGCCTTTGTAACTTCTACATATGAAATTTTAATATCATCTATTTCTGTTTCTTTAATCACAACGCCTTCAATTTGTGAAAGATTTTTCTCATCTTTAACATGCTTATTCTGATTGGCTACAACCATTTCATGAGCTTCAACTGCTAAATCAGTTCGAATCGTATATTTACTTAAATCAAGTAATTCTCCCATATTCAATCCCTCACTACTTCTACTTAATTTTCTTATTTCCTATCTTTACCTTTTTATCTAAAAAAGATTCACTTAAAAGGAAATCATCCTTTATTAGCCTTATATCAACTAGTAAAATAAAAGCAGAGTATTGCAATATGACGCGGTGTTTGATAAAATATCACTTGTTCTGAAATATTGAATGGTTATGAATGTGAGAGTCGAGTTTATATAATCTCGATGTTTTTTCGGGAGGTGAATGGTGTGCCAAACATTAAATCTGCTATTAAGCGCGTAAAAATTAATGAAGCGAAAAATGCTGCTAACGTTGCTGTTAAATCTGCAATGCGTTCAGCTGTGAAAAAAGTTGAAACTGCTGTTGTTGCTAATGATGCAACTGTAGCTAAAGAAACTTTCGTTGAAGCTGCTCGTAAACTAGACAAAGCTGCTGCTAAAGGTTTGATCCACAAAAATGCTGCTGCTCGTAAAAAGTCTCGTTTAATGAAAAAAGTAAACTCTGTAAATGCGTAATTAGAAAAAATTTGGCATTCGCCTGAATTTTGGCGAATGCCTTAGCTAAATAATGGCTATCCACTGTGGATAGCCTTTTATTTATACATTTATTTCGAATTACGCTTGTAATTTAAACAAAAACATTTCAATTAATAATTTTTTATTCATTCCACCTGTTTTCATTTCATAGTCTGCTTCAGCAAGAGAGTGGATAATCTTTGCAAGTTCCTGTTCAGAAAAGAGCTGGGCCTGCCCTGCTGCCAACTTAATTCGAAATGGATGAACCTTTAAGAAGCTTGCAATTTGCTGCTGCCCATAACCTTTTCTAGCTAATTCCTTCACTTGATAAATAAGTCTAAATTGTCCTGTAATAATCGAAAGAATTTTAATTGGCTCCTCATTTTGCTTTAATAAATCATAATAAATTCTTAATGCTTCATCGATCTTTCGGTGAACAATTTTATCAACTAACGTAAAAATATTTTGCTCTAATGACCGTGCTACAAGCAAATCCACCGTTTGTTCATCAATATGATTCCCCGAACCAACATAGAGTGCAAGCTTATCGACTTCACCTGTTAGCATGAATAAATTTGCCCCGGCAAGAGTAAGCATGAGTTCAACAGCCCGCGTCTCAATTTCTACATGATTAAAGCCCGCCCGCTCTTTAATCCAAAACTTTAATTCAGCTTCGTTTAGCTTCTTCGCCTCTAATTGAGCAGCGTTTCGTTTTAATTCCTTCGTAATCTTTTTTCGTTCATCTAATTTTTCATATGGTGCTACAAAAACAATAATTGTATATGGGGACGGCTCTTTAAGATAGCTCTCAAGCTTCGTTAAATTATGTTCCGTTTTCTCCTTCGTTTTTTCAGCTGTTAGGAAAACGGGATTATGTAAAAAAACTAATCTTTTTTCGCCAAAGAAGGGATACGTTTCCGCTTCCTCTAATGCCACTTCAATGGGCGTTTCCTCTAAATCATAGGAGGACAAATTAAAGTCAAGCTCGTCCACGTTTAATACATGATTCATTAAAAGCTGTTTTGTTTCATTAATGAGAAAACTTTCTGCTCCATATAATAAATAAACAGGTGCAAATTTTTTTGCCTTTATTTGTTTCCATAAATCAAAAATCAATGCTTCGTCTCCCCATTCAAATTCACCTTCGTGTATTTTCATCCACGTTTATATTTATCGCAACCCTTTAAAGTAAAGGGCTTTAATGAATAAAATTGTTGGAATTTCTATCTTTATCCTAATGAAGCGAAGGAGTTTTGACAAGCAGTAAACGTTATTTTTTAAATGGGGACTAGCCAACGAATATGACGAGCCCCCCATCTATATAGAACACCGAAGCATGAGGCCTAGGATACTCAAGCTTCGACGGTACACCACTTTAGTTATATTTTCACCATCGCTGTGACAACTTATTTGTGACAACTCCTGTCAAATGGAAGCTTGAAAGGGACTGAAGCTAAAATGATCATCTAACAAGAGAAAATTGTCTATTCTTAATCAAAAATTAAAGAACGCTAGATTTTTTTATGCTAATCGCTTATACTAAATAGGAAATAGGAGGGGTAGACTGTGAACGAATTTGAAAAGGACGTCCAATGTAAGCGGAATGATGCAATTGATGGCGGAGTAGGGTTTATCGTTTCTTTCGGTTTCTTTGCAACGTTATTTATTATTGCAACAGTCGTTAAAGTTATCGGAGCGTAAACTACATATGAAATTTATTAGTGGCTGCACAAAAGTGCAGCCACTTTCTTTTGCATAACGGTAAAAGGATTTGGCGAATACTGAATATTGCTTTCAAGCTATTCTATGGAAGATGTGTTGAAAAGGTTCCTCTCTCTTTTATAAAAGTGTAGGTAATTGCCCCATCTTGATCCGTTCGAAAAATTTTTATATTTCTTTTCTCCAAGCGTTCCAAAACCAATTCACTCGGATGATTATAGCGGTTCTTTCTCCCAGCAGAAATAACCGCCAATTTCGGGTTCGTTGCATCAAGAAATTCCTCTGTGGTTGAGGTTTTACTCCCATGATGTCCTACCTTTAAAACATCTATTGTTAAATCATGATACTTTCTGATTAACTTTTCTTCCCCTTCCTTCTCTAAATCACCCGTAAACAACCAATTTAATCCACCGATCTTGGCATATAATACAATTGAACCATCATTCTTACTAGCTGCCTTTTCTGTTTCTGGTGATAAAATTTGAAAAAGAATATTTCCGTTCTTCCAGCTCTCCCCTGCCTTCGTAAATCGAACGGGAATCTTTTCTTCTTTTGCAAAAAGGAAAAGTTCCTTCTCTAAATCAGATAAATCCGCTGATATTGGCAAAATAAGTTCTTTAACATTTAATTCCTTCATCACTTCAAAAGCTCCACCAACATGATCCAGATCACCATGAGTTAAGATGAGCTTATGAATTTTTGTAATTCCTTTACTTTTTAAATACGGAACAACAACATCTCTCCCGACCTCATACTGCTTTCGTCTTTCCTTCCATTCTTCCATACCAAATTGCACGATACCACCAGTATCAATTAAGTAATTTCCTTTACCATGTGGCAGCTTAATAAACACACTGTCTCCTTGCCCGACATCAATAAAGGTAATTTCCCCATAGGGAGAAAGTATATTTCCCGAACCATGAAGAAAGAAGACAAGGATAAGAATGAAAAATATTTTCAAAAAATGTTTACGGTGTTTATTTTTTTCCCAAAGCAAGAAAAATAAAGGAATGGCAAGAAGAAAGAAGAGCTGGCTCAGCATGGATGGACGCCCAAGCGTAATCGTCGCAAAAGGAAGGAGGACAAGCTTGCTCGCAAATTCATCCATCAACATAATCAAATCATCTAATGGTTTCACAAGAAAAATAATCATTTCGCCAAACAGTAAGTGAAGGAGAAAGAAAATGAAAATAGCTGGCAGAATGATGACTGAAAATAATGGAACAAAAAGAACATTTGCAAAAACAGAAATAAGGGAAAACTCATAAAAATAATAGAGCAATAGTGGAATAGCTGCCAATTGACAAATAAAAGAGAGGGAAAATAAGCTAGCAAGAGGATGAGTAAATCGCTGCAAAAGAATGGGAGCTGAGAGAATGAGTGCGAAGCTAACAGCAAAGGAAAGCTGAAAACCAACATCATAAATAATAAAAGGAAAATAGAAAGTATAAGCGATAAAAACAAGACTAATCACATCAATAGTTAATAAAGGAGAAATTCGTTTGCTCCATTTCTTCACTGCTAAAAATATCATCATCATAAAAACAGCGCGAATAACAGAAGGCGCTGCACCTGTAAGGAGAGCATAGCATGGTAGAAACACCATTAATACTGTTGTCATTTTCTCTCTCGTTACCCCAATTCGAATACCGAAAGAATAAATCATCCCCGCTAACATTCCAACATGAAGTCCAGAAATAGCTAATAAATGAACAATACCTAACTTTTCATATGATCGCAAAATATCTTGGTCGATAAAATTTCGTTCTCCAAATAACAATGCAATCGCTAATGGAGCAGATTCCTTTGGAAAATGATTCATTACATAGGAGATACCATCTTGTCTAATGTTTCGGAAATAAGAAAGGAGGGTGCTTTTTTGAGGACTACAATTAGAGAGGTTGAAGCTATCAAGCTTTAAAAGCCAAAAAATCTCATTTCTTTCTAAAAATTGTCTGTAATTAAATGCATTTTCGTTTGACGAAGGCTGAGGTGGTTCAAGGATTCCCTTTACCTTGCAAACCATCCCGATTCTCACATTCTCTTTTAAGAGTTTCTGTTCTTTCTCTGAGTTAATTTTATGGCGGATTATTATTTTTTCATGATTATTCACTTCTTTTGCTAAGACTTGGAATACATCCCCATCTACTTTAATATCGTCGTCAATGTAAAGAGAAAAATCCGTTTCATCCGCTAATAATTTCGTCTTATTCATGAGACTACTTGCTTCACTCCGGATAAAAAAGACGACAAAAATACTGCAAACAATTACTAACTCCCACCTAGAAAACTTTTTTCTTTTATAAACAAAGAGAAAAAAGAAAATTGAAATAAAGATAACTAGAGGATTAATTGTGGTCAAAATCCCTAAAAGCGCAAAAACTGATAAATAGATCCATTTGCCCTTCATGTTTTAAATCTCCTTTATCTCGCTTCTACTACTCGTCTTATCCACTTGTCTCACAAAGCATGCCTCCCTCGTTTTTTAATATTTATCCAAAGAAGCACACAGTGAAGGAGTCATTTCCCTTCACCGTTCACTCAATTCTTCTGGAAGATGAACAACTTCAATATTTTTCAGAAAATAATCATTCCACTTATTTGGATAAGCGTGGCGGTAAACAATCCGACTGACACCTGATTGCGCTAATGTTTTCGCACATTTTTCACATGGCTCATGCGTAATAAAAGCAGTAGCACCCTTTAATAATCCTCTATCAGCGTGAAGGACTGCGTTCTCCTCAGCATGTAAAGTTCGAATACATCTTCCTTGTTCATTAATGAGGCAGCCAACATCCTCACAATGCTCATGACCGTGAATAGAGCCATTATATCCTGTTGAAATAATATGCTTATCCTTTACAACGACACAGCCAACATGCAATCTCGGGCATGTTGAACGTGAACCAACCTCGCTCGCAATCGCTAAAAAATATTCATCCCAGCTTTTTCTTCTCATATAAATGCTCCTTATTTTCTTTATCATGTTTGTTTATGAAACTAGCATCAGCTCAAATTTTGCCCTTATCTCTTAGGCAACCATTCAACAATGAATTAGCTTAAGTTTATGACGAGAATCGAGATGGGTCAATATGTGAGGGTTATTTTACCTTTATGCTATCTTGCAATATCTCAAATGTTTTCTCACCAATCCCGCCAATTAATTTAATGTCGTCAATCGATTTAAATGGCCCATTTGCTTCACGAAACTCAATAATAGTTGCCGCCTTTGCTGGACCAATCCCTGACAATGTTTGCAATTCTGCTTCATTCGCTGTATTAATGTTTATCTTCCCATCATCTTTACCTTGCCTATCCGAAGCTGTTCCATTCGCAAAGGATTCTTCATCCCCAAGACTTTCTTCTCCGATAGCTGGAACATAAACGACCATTTCATCCTCTACACGAAGGGCAAAATTTATTTTCGCTTCATCGGCATTTTCCTGTAAGCCGCCAGCCTTATTGATCAGATCAATCACACGGTCAGTTGCTTTTGCCTCGTATACACCAGGGGTTTCAACAGCACCCTTTACATCAATCATGATGATTTTCTCCTCGACCTCATTTTGCTCGGTTGGTTCACTTAGAAGCTGCTGCTCATTTCCTAGCCACGCTTCGTCATTTTCAAATAAATCCTTTGGAGCTAATTCTTCCCTCAGCATGAAATAGACGACAGCAATGATGATGAATACACCTCCTGCAAGATAAACTTTATTTGCTTTTACCCAATCCACCAATTGGATCATCCTTTCTTTTTAGCATAATCAATCCTATGCTTTCATATTGTATATTGAAATATAGCTGGCATTTAGCTTTGGACGACAAGACTTGAAAACTTTAAGTATATGAGCTGAAGGAGGGCTGTAATAATGAAAATCGGGATCATTGGTACTGGCAATATGGGGAGAATAGTAGCAGAGGCATTACTAGATGCAAAAGCCATATCCCCTTCTTCATTGCGAATAACGAATCGTACGATAGATAAAGCATTGGAAATAAAGAGGATTTACAATGATGTTCATGTAGAAAAGGATGGGAGATCTGTAGCGAAGCAGACGAATCTTATTTTTATTTGTGTAAAACCAAACGATGTTCATCACGTCATTCATGATATTTCTCCTTTTTTAACGAAGGAGAAATGCATTGTCTCCATTACAAGTCCCATAAGTGTAGAACAATTAGAATCGATTGCCCCATGCTCTGTTGCTCGCATCATACCGAGCATTACAAATAGAGCATTAGCTGGTGTATCCTTGTTTTCTTTCGGTGAAAAATGCGAACCAGAATGGAAAAGAAACTTACAGGAGATATTCGCCTTCATTTCAAGGCCAATTGAAATTAACGAGGAAATAACAAGAGTAGCTTCTGATATTGTTAGCTGTGGTCCTGCTTTTTTTAGCTATTTAACTCAAAGATTTATTCTTGCTGCCGTGAATGAAACGAAAATAAATACAGAAACAGCAACAGCACTCGCTGAAGGAATGTTAATTGGACTAGGAGAATTGCTGAGAAAAGGGTATTATACATTGCCAACTTTACAGGAAAAGGTATGTGTAAAGGGTGGGATAACAGGTGAAGGAATAAAAGTGCTTGAAAACGAAGTGGGGGATGTTTTTGAACATTTATTTCAGGCTACTCATTCAAAATTTGCCGATGAACTTGAAAAAATAAAACAGCATTACAATCATTAATTCTACAAAGGTTTTCATTTTCCTCCTTCTTTCTTCCGTTTTTCTTAAATTTTTATCCCGATGAAGATTCTGCTCAATAGAAATAGTCTAAGAAGCAACCAGCGACTGACTGATTGCCTCTTAGACTGTCTTTAACTTAAAGATGCCTGTTGTTTCCGACATGTAAAGAAAATTCTTTCTGAATCACTTTGTAGTGTATGATGCATAAAATCAGCAGTTACTTCCAAGATTTCAAAGCCTGCCTCTATAAGCCATGCCTTATAAATCTCTACTGGGAATGTGCGTTGAAAATGCTGCTCATCATATCGATCATACTTTCCTGTATGCTTATCAAGAACAAAGAAGCTCAAATCATGCCATACACTATACGGCTCTTCTCCTTCAAATGCTTCCCAAATATAACTGATCTCATCATCATTTAAAGTAAAGGTTTGATTGACAAATACATTCATCATTTTATAAATAGAGTGAACATCGAATATGAAAAGACCATCATCCTCTAAATGGTGGTGAACAGAGCGAAAAGTGTCAATAACCTCTTTTTCAGTCTGTAAATAATTTAATGAGTCACAAAAGATACCGATTAGATTAAACTGCTCAGGCCCTTCAAGCTCAGCCATATTTTGCTGATAAAATTCAAGCTTCTCTCCGTTTCTTTCTGCTTTATTAGCGGCGACCGTAAGCATATCATCGGAAAGATCGACCCCAGTCACTTGAAAGCCTGCTTTAGAGAGCCTTACAGAAAGCTCCCCTGTTCCACAAGCTAAATCTAACAGCTTTTTTCCCTGCACACCATATTTAGAGGAAGAATCGATGACTAGCTGGGTCCATTTTTCATATGGTGCTTCTTTCATGAGTTCATCATAAAGATAAGCAAACTGCCTATATGTCATTCGCTTAGCACACCTTGGATGTTTTCAAGCGGTGCATCGCCCCACAGTCTTTCCAGATTGTAGTAACTTCTTTCATCACGATGAAAAACATGTGCAACCACATCTCCAAGATCAACTAAAATCCATCTTGCCTCATCAAAGCCTTCCAATCTTTTCACAGAAAAGCCTGCTTCTTCAACTTTTACCTTCAATTCACGAGCAATAGCCTGAACCTGCTTATCTGAGTTACCATGACAAATAAGAAAATAATCCGCGATTAACGAGATTCCTTTCATATTCAAAACAATGATATCTTCCGCTCTTTTGTCATCTGCTGCTTTTACAGCTATCGATAGTAATTCTTTTTCAGTCATTTTAGTCCTCCCGACACAGTACTAGATCATTATAGGTGAAGAAAGTATCAGGAAATATCGGCTGATCCTTCTTCATTAAAAATAAAATCGTATTTTGAATTGATTTAATTAATGCCTTATTCAAACTTACTTTTGCGATTTCTCGCACCTCTTCAGCCCCAGGAAAATGTCTACCCGGTTCGATATAATCTGCTAAATAAATAACTTTTTCAAGTAAACTCATGCCTACTCTACCTGAAGTATGGTATTTAATCGCAGCTAGTATTTCTTGATCGGTAATTCCTGCTTCCTTCTCAACGAGATAAGCCCCAACCGGTGCATGCCAAAGCTCACTGCTATAATCCAGCAATTCAGCAGACATACTTTGTTCAATTATAATTTGCTTCATTTCTTCTTTTGGACGGAATTTAGCATAATCGTGAAAAATGGCTGCTAGCTCAGCTTTCTTCGGATTAGCACCATATTTCTCTGCTAATGCAATCGCTGTTTCCAACACGCCAATTGTATGTGTATAGCGTTGCTCTGTTAACTGTTGCTTCACTATTTTTAATGCATGTTCACGTTCCATACAATTCATTCTCCTCTATATATTTCCTGACAGACTCTGGTACGAGATAACGAATTGTTTTTCCTTCTCTTATACGGCTACGAATAAGACTTGAAGAAACCCCTATTTCTGGAACATCTACATAAAGGAACGGATAACTGCTCTCTGTTCCATATAATGGTCTTTGAACACCAATAAATTGAACGATTTCAATTAACTGATCAATATTGCGCCATTTCGCCAAGTACTCAATCATATCAGCACCAATAATAAAATAAAATTGATGATTCGGATGAAGCTCCTTAAGCAGCTTCATTGTATCAAACGTATAAGAAGGACCTTTTCTTTCTAGCTCAATCGGCTCCACTTTAAAATGGGGGTGATCAGAAATCGCTAGTTCAAGCAGTTTCAATCTATCATTATCACGAATAACATTCAATTTTTTTTTATGAGGGGGCTCTTGATTCGGCATGAACCAAATTTCATCTAATGATTGTGTGTCCAAAACTTCATTCGCAATCATTAAATGTCCAAGATGTGGCGGATCAAAGGTGCCACCTAATATGCCGATTCTCTTCAAGTGCTCTCCACCTGCCTTATGGTAAACTAATTTGCTTATTCTCTTTCGATTCCTTGTAAAGAATAATTGTGTTACCGATAATTTGAACAAGCTCTGCAGCCGCTCCTTTTGCTAAATGCTCTGCGACCATTTCCTTATCTTCCTCACAATTTTGTAAAATACTAATTTTCATTAATTCACGTGCTTCAAGTGCATCACTCACTTGCTTAACCATATTTTCATTCACACCGCTTTTCCCCACTTGCAAAATTGGATTTAAGTGATGAGCTTTCGAACGCAAAAAGCGCTTTTGTTTCCCTGTTAACATTTTGTTATCCTCCCAGTTGCTTAAGTACATTTTTTTTCATTCGTTCTGTATCTGGAAAAATGCCTGTCCATTTTTCAAAAGCAAGTGCTCCTTGATAAACGAACATATTTAATCCATTTTGGATGATCGCATTTCTTTGTCTTGCCTCATTTAAAAATCGTGTTTCCAATGGATTGTAAATAATATCACTTACTACTGTTTTTTCCTGTAAATTGTGTAAAGATAGCGGACTCTCCGTAAGATAAGGAGCCATTCCAATCGGTGTTGTTTGAATTAACATATCATATTCCGCAAGGCTACTTTCTGCCTCGTTTTTATCGATTACTTTCGATTGAACAGAATACGGACACTCTTGCAGAATGCGATTAGCTTTCTCTTTCGTGCGATTATAAATGTCTATTCTTTTTACACCAAGCTTTGCGATTGTAAAATAGAGCGCCCGTGCTGCCCCACCAGCACCGATCATTAACACTTGCTCATCATTATCTATCTTTTCCATTAGACCTTTTACATAGCCGCTTCCATCTGTATTATAACCAACCAACTTACCATTTTCATTAACGACAGTATTCACTGCCCCAATTGCAGCTGCGAGAGAATCCACCCGGTCTAAAAAGGGGATAATCGCTTCTTTATGTGGAATCGTGACATTAAAGCCTGAAATGCCAATTGCCTTCAAGCCATTAATGGCTGCTGCTAAATCTGCCTTTTTTACATGGAGAGGTTGATAATGAGCATCTATTTGATAAAATTCAAATAATTCATTATGCATGGACGGTGACATTGAATGGGCAATCGGGTCTCCAATCACTGCAAAGAGCTTTTGCAAAATTCCTCTCCCCCTTTTCCGTGAGTCTTTCGTTCCTCCCCAACTCATTAGAAGCGCTTATTACACTTCGCATTGTGAGATTTTAATTTAAATAAGCGATCTTCTCATGATGGCGTGAACACCCTTTGGAACATAGGCAGCCACTTTCGCTCCAGGATCATTGATTGTAATCCAGCCAAGGCCAGAGAAAACGATATCAACTTTTCCTTCCTTCACATTAAACTCTTGCTTCATTAATTTCGGAAAAGTATCCATTTGCTCCATTCTCGGAGGAGTTAATAATTCACCTACATGATTTTCATATAATTCATCCGCTTTTTCAAGCTTTGTTCGATGAATATTTAATTCGTTTGCAAAATGGCAAACAAATGATCTACGTCCACCGCTCACATAATCAA
>JAEWDX010000096.1 GCA_023389895.1 Bacillota bacterium | reverse complement strand
TGGTTTTAGACGTTTCGATCACTTTAAAGCAAAGATATTATTAAACATTCGGTATAAAGAAATCGGAGTTCATTTAGGGTAATGGGTGACGTGTAAATCACATCACCCCAACATTTGACTTAGAACCCTTTTTTCTATGCGAAAACTTGCTTCAATTCTTCCTTCGATTGCTCTAGCCAGAATCGCATTAAACGTTTAGCACCATCTAAATCATGAAGCTTTGCTTGCCCGCATTGCTTTTCATTTGCAGCAGGGATTTCTGTTACTTCAATCGCTGCCTTCATCGTATCATCAAGTAAATCAATAATTTCCTCTACTGTTGGCTCTCCACTTACAACTAAATAATAGCCAGTTTGACATCCCATTGGTGAAATATCAATGATATCAAAATGAACATATTTCTCACAATATGTTCTAATATTAAAAGCAAGCAAATGCTCTAACGTATGAATGACATCTGGCTTCATTGCTTGTTTATTCGGCTGGCAAAAACGAATATCATATTTATTTACGACTCCATCCGTCCCAACCTTATGCACACCACAGTGTCTTACATACGGTGCCTTAACGGCATTATGATCCAATTCAAAACTTTCTACTGAAGGCATATTCCATCACTCCTTTTATTTCTCCTTATATTGTAACGTAAATTTCCTAGATTGTGTTTTTTCTTTTTTTTACAGATAAAAAAGAATATGATATCTTTTTAACATAGGTATTTAAAGTACTTTACTTCATGTTTAGAATGGAATGATCAATATGCTTAAAAAAATCATGGTTGGAATTATTCGATTTTATCAAATTATCATTTCTCCACTAAAACCACCAACATGCCGTTTCTATCCTACATGTTCTCATTATGGACTTGAAGCTGTTAAACGCTTTGGTGCGATTAAAGGGGGTTGGTTAGCTACTAAGCGCATCTTAAAATGCCATCCATTTCATCCGGGGGGAGTTGATCCTGTTCCTGAAAAATGGCCAAAGAAACAATAGCTTATTTATTTCTCGTAGCCATTAATAATTAAAGTTAATTCCCCTGTACTTGGATGAATTACTAAGCCATGCACGGTTATATCTTTTGGCATTAGCGGGTGTTTCTTTACCATGTGAACACTGTGTGCAACACTTTCCTCAACACTCGTAAATCCCTTAAGCCAATCTTGTAAATCAATGCCAGCATAGGTAATCGTGTCAATCGCTTCCTCACGCACACCTCTTTCACGCATGCTCTCAATCATTTTTTCTGGATTCATTCCGCTCATTCCACAATCATGATGACCGATAATGAGCACTTCCTCTGCCTGTAGCTCGTAAATCGCAACTAACAAACTTCTCATAATACTGCCAAAAGGATGGGTAACAAGAGCCCCAGCATTTTTCACAATTTTCACATCGCCATTTCGGACATTTAAGGCGCGGGGAAGTAATTCCACGAGGCGAGTATCCATACATGTCAGCAATACCATACGTTTATTCGGAAACTTAGTCGTTGTATATTTTTCATATTTTTTTTCAGCAACAAATTTTTCATTATAATCGAGGATTTCATTTAATAAACTCATGTTGATAGCTCCTTACGAAATTTATTCATTTATCTCAGAATACAAAAACTTGCTTTTGGATACAAATTTTTCACTTGATTTTTAGATTTTATTTCGTTAAAATAACTAAGGTAATCGGAATGATTACGTATTAGGGTTTTTTTAATAAAGGCTTTGTTGATCTTAACTGTTGATTTCCGCTGTAGGCATTCGCGCTCCAATCAACTATGGATAAAATCTACAATGGACTTTAACACAACCTAAATAAAAATTTTTCTAGATTAAATCGGAATGAATACGATTTAATGAAACAAGAGAGGAGAAAACATGAAAAAGATTTTCATTTTATTATTAATGGTACATGTACTTTTAGTAGGCTGTACGAACAAAAACAACATAGCGACAAAGGATAACGATAAACTTGATATTTATACGACAGTCTATCCTCTACAATATTTTACGGAGCAGATTGGCGGGGATTTCGTTGACGTAAAAACGATTTACCCAGCAGGAGCAGATGAACATACTTTTGAACCGACGCAAAAAGATATGATTCATTTAGCAGATGCTGATATTTTCTTTTATGTTGGACTTGGACTAGAGGGCTTCGTTGATAAAGCAAAGAAAACTTTAAAAAATGAGCAGGTCTTGTTTATTGGTGCAGGTGAAAACATTCATTTTGATCAGTCTCTGCATGAAGAAGCCATTCATGAAGACGACGAACATAGCGACCATGAGGATGATGGACACCATCATGGGGATATTGATCCACATGTTTGGATTGATCCCGTATACGCAAAAGAAATTGCTCATGCGATTAAAGAAGCCTTAATTGAAAAAATGCCTGAGCATAAAGAGCAATTAGAAGAAAACTACACAGCTTTAGCAAAAAAGCTAGACCAATTAAATGCTGATTTTGGAAAATTAATGCATGAATCAAAGCATAATGAAATCATTGTCTCACACGCTGCGTTCGGATACTGGGAAAAACGATACGGTTTAGAGCAAATTAGTGTATCTGGATTGAGCTCATCAGATGAGCCGACACAAAAGGAACTTGAAAACATTCTTAACGTAGCAAAATCACATCAGTTAAAATATGTGTTTTTTGAACAAAATGTAAATTCAAGGCTTACCGAAATTATTCAAAAGGAGCTTAAAGCTGAACCATTAATTCTTCATAATTTAGCTGTTTTAACATCTGATGACGTGAAAAATAAGGCAAACTATTTTTCAATTATGGCAAATAATCTAGCAGCACTTAAGAAAGCACTAAATGATTAGGATCATTTCCTTCAAATTACAAGAATGAGCATTGAATAATTATCACAAGCTAATATTGGGTAAACAATGCAAATTCATTTTACCCAATATAAATTTGAAGGAGTCGATCACTTTGGCAAAAGACGTATTATGTGAAGTAAATAATTGTACGTTTTGGGGAAAAGGGAATAAATGCAATGCATCACAAATTTATGTTGTCAGTCACAAAGGAAATACTGCAGCTAATAACACGGAAACGGACTGCCAAACCTTTCAGCCTTCATTGTAGTAATTAATTTTCAAGCATTCTGCATTCACATTCCGTAACAATTGAACGACCAAACAAAAGGCTATCTGGACAATGGTTACATTGTTAGATAGCCTTTTTTAAAATTAATTTAGTTATTTTGCCAGCCTTCATCATTCCTTGGGGAGCTTTCTTAATTCCTTACGCATGATTTTTTTTGCGGCATTGCGTGGGATTTCATCAATAAAGTAGATTTTCTTCGGCACTTTATATTTCGCTAGCTTTTGCTGACAGAATTGGATGATTTCGTCTGAGCTTAATTCATTTTTGACAACAATGTAGGCGATCGGAATTTCTCCCCATCTTTCATCCTTCATCCCAATAACTCCGGCATCCACAATGTTATGATGAGAGGTAAGAACACCCTCAATTTCTGCAGGATAAATATTCTCTCCCCCAGAAATAATTAAATCCGACCTTCTATCTAACACATATAGAAATCCTTCCCCATCCAAATAACCGATATCTCCAGTAGACAGCCACCCGTCTACTAGCTTATGTGAGGTTTCCTCTTCCCTGTTCAAATAGCCAATTGTAACATTAGGACCCTTAACCATAATTTCTCCCGTCTCATCTGGACCAGCAAGCGCACCATCATTGCTCATAATCTTTAATTGTGAAGGAAATAACACCTTACCTGCTGAGCCTAATTTAGACAAACTGTATTCAGGCGATAATGTCACAATCTGGGATGAAGTTTCAGTCATTCCATATGTTTGATAAACAGGAATATTCTTTTCTCGACATTTTTCAAGGAGGGGTTTAGAAGCAGGTCCACCCCCTAACAGCATACAGCGAAACGCTGTAGGAAGCTCTGTATATGCAAGAGCCTCTTCAATGCGGATAAGCATCGTACTAACAACAGACATAATTGTGACGTTATCATTCCGAATACACTCAATTACCCTCCTTTCCTGAAATGATTCATGAATGATCATTTTCATTCCATAAATAATGCTGCGCATAAGGATGGAATAGCCGCTAATATGAAAGAGTGGAACTGTGCACAGCCAACAATCCTCCTCATCTAGTCCAAGATTAAGGGCAGAACCTACCGCACTCCACCAATGGTTTCCATAAGTTTGGATAACGCCCTTCGGATGTCCTGTTGTCCCCGATGTATACATAATCGTGCAAACATCATCAAGATCGATCTCATCCATAATCCTTGGTTCGTCGACGAAATCACTATGAAACAAGATCTCTTTACTAATGGTCGGTAAATTGGGGAGGCTCGCTTTTATTTCATTGGATTTTGAAGAAAAATACTCTTCTGTTATGAAAAAATCAGCTTGACAATCATTTAGTTGCCAAATAAGTTCATCATTCGTTAGACGATTATTTAAAATAACAGCTCTCACTCCAAGTAAATGAAGAGCAAGATAAATGAATGCGGTATCAATATGATTTTTAAGTAAAACACCGGCATATTGCGTCTGCTTTAAATGCAGGGCCGATAATTGACCAGCAATTTGATAGGCTTTGTCATACACCTCAGAAAATGAAAAACTTCTATCTTCAAATTGAAATGCTAGCCGATCTGGCGTTAAAAACGCCCGTTTCTTGATAAAATTTGGCATCATTTGCTTTGCCATTTTACCACCTCAAATCATTATTCTCTTTAAAAATATCAGCCGCTTAAGTTTCCCGTCCACTATCCGTTATTTAACGAAGCCGCTTAAGCCTTATTTATATTTTTGTGTTCCTCTTGAAATGCAAGTTAATCTGCGATAAAAAACAGCTTGATGGCTTATCCATCAAGCTGTTACTCAATTAACAATCAAGGGAAACGAGGGAACTGATCAAAATCTGGCTTACGCTTCTCTTTAAAGGCATCGCGCCCTTCTTTTGCCTCATCCGTTGTATAGTATAGCAATGTTGCATCACCAGCGAACTGCTGAATTCCAGCAAGCCCATCCGTATCTGCATTAAAGGCAGCTTTTAAGAAACGAAGAGCTGTTGGACTCATTTCAAGCATTTCTTCACACCACTTAACCGTTTCTTCTTCTACTTTATCTAACGGAACAACCGTATTAACTAGTCCCATAGCCAATGCATCCTGTGCATTGTATTGACGACATAAATACCAAATTTCACGCGCCTTTTTATGACCAACAATTCTTGCTAAATAACCTGAACCATAGCCAGCGTCAAAGCTGCCCACTTTAGGACCAGTCTGACCAAATACAGCATTATCTGCGGCAATTGTTAAATCACAAACAATATGTAAAACATGCCCTCCACCGATTGCATAGCCTTTAACCATTGCAACTACAGGCTTTGGAATAACACGAATAAGCCGTTGTAAATCCAGAACATTTAATCGAGGAATTTTGTCATCACCAACATAGCCCCCATGTCCACGGACCTTTTGATCCCCGCCTGAACAGAATGCTTTATCTCCAGCCCCTGTTAAAATAATGACCCCAACATTTGAATCATCACGCGCATAAGCAAAAGCATCGATTAATTCCATCACCGTTTTTGGTGTAAACGCATTATGTACATGTGGACGATTAATCGTGATTTTTGCAATACCGTTATATGTTTCATACAGAATTTCGTCATATTGACGCTCTGCAATCCATTCCACTGCTGACATTACTGAATCCCCCTTTATCATTTTCAAAAATTTTCATAAAAGCGATATTTATATTTAATCGCAGTAAGTCCATTTAGTTTTGTCTTTTCTCGACTTCAACTGATGGAAGATTCACTTTATCATTCGACAAGAATCCACTTACTATTGTACCAAATATTTCAGATTTCTCCACATGAATTGCATGTCCGCAATCATCTATTGAAATCCATTTACTATTCTTTAGCTTCTTCGTCATCTTACTTGCAATCTGACAAAACTTTTCATCAAAGCTACCTGTTAGCAATAAGGTTGGAATATTAACATCCTCTAATGCATTCCACCAAGAAGCTTGGGCCCCTGTTCCCATTCCCTTTAGACTATTCATTAACCCGTTTTCAGAGTTGCTTAAACGCTGCTTCCGAATATGGTTGCGAATAGGCTGAGGTAAACGTAACTGACTTTGAAAAAGCGGGATACTTTCCCAATATTCAATAAATTCATGTAGACCTTCTGTTTGAATTCTCTCAGCTAACTTTTCATCATGAAGTCTTCTAGCTTCTCTCTCACTCTCCGTTTTAAGCCCTGGAGATGAGCTTTCAAGAATGAGCCTTCTTACCTTTTCTGGATATTTAATAGCAAAAGTTAACGCTAATCTTCCTCCCATTGAGTAGCCTAGAAGATCCGTTTCATCTATTTCTAGTTTCTCCAGCAATGCATAAAGATCATCTGCAATGGCTTCAATATCATATCTTGAAGGCTCAAGGGGCGAATCTGTTTGCCCATGCCCAATAATATCTAATGCAATAGCTTTCGAATGTTCCTTCCAAAAAGGCTTAAATTCACTCCATGTTGAACGATCACCAGTAAATCCGTGAAGAAGGAGTAAAGGAAAGCCCTCCCCCCATATATCCACATGATAGCGAATCCCGTTTATGACAAATTTCATCAGCAGTCGCCTTTCAATAATCGACTTATTTCCCGGGAAACTGAATCCCAAAGCTCACGATGCTCCCGAATATTTTCTTCTCTATTTGTCGTAATTTCCATTACATTCAATCCTGGATTTATACTTGAGCGACTAATAGCAGATTGAAGCTGCGCCCAATCCGAGATTAATTCATAATGACCTCCATACAATTTTACCGCATGCTCGAATTGCAGGTCTAATGGCGTTCCAAATAATCTTTCGAAATTTTTCGGATGATTCGCTTGTGGAAGAAAAGAAAAGATTCCACCACCATTGTTATTAATTAAAATAATATTAATATTTATTCCCTCTTTTTTGGCGGCAATTAATCCATTTAAATCATGGAAAAATGTTAAATCACCCACGACTAAAAACAGCGGTTGTGAAGTGAGACCAGCCCCCAGAGCAGTTGATGTCGTTCCATCAATTCCATTTGCTCCCCTATTTGCCATGATCCGAATTGACTTTTTATTAGCATGGAAAAATGTATCTAGATCCCGAATTGGCATACTATTACCGACAAATAAGGTTGCTCCCTCTGGAAGAATTTCAGCAAGCTGATAAAATAGTTTTCCTTCACTTAATTCATTAACCTTACTTATTTCTCCTAAATGCTTACGAGTAATAAGATTGATCTCCAACCATTTTTTCATAAAAAAGCGATTAGCATTTTTTTCCGAAATAAACGGAAGAATAGCTGTACAAAATTCAGTTTCATGACAATAAATCATTTCTGATGAAACATGCCCCGGATCTCGCCAGCCTCTTCCACCATCAATAACAAATTGACAAACATCAGCATTTTCCTTCAGAAAAATCGATAACGGTTTCGAAACAGGCATCGCCCCAAAGCGAATAATGGCATCGGGCTTTAACCATTTTTTCGCTTCTGGATTTTTCAAAAATGTATCATATGTATCAATAATCAGTTGATTCGCATGGCTACCACTTCGTAATTGGGATAGCGAATCGGCAAGGATAGGGAATTGCAGTTTCTCAGCAAGTTCCACAATCGCTTCAGAAAAGCCATCCATGTCCATTGGACCACATACGATGATTCCTCGTTCATATGAATGGATACTACTAGCAATCTCTTCATACTCAGATTTACTTAAAGTCAGATGTCCTAAATGGATTTTCACATAGCCGTCTGAGCGTTCATTTGATTCAAATAAATCCTTCCTATCTAACTGTGGAATTAATGGTTCACGGAAAGGAAAATTCAAATGGACAGGACCAGCCGGAGAGCTCAAAGCCGTTGCAGCCGCCCGTGAACAGACAGAGCGAACATATCGAATCATCTCTAAAGTATTTTCTGGTGGCGCCATTTCCACAAACCATTTCACATGCTGCCCATATAAATGAACTTGATCGATCGCTTGTGGTGCCCCAACATCTCGTAACTCATGTGGCCGATCTGCTGTTAGCACAATTAATGGCACTCTAGAAATATTTGCCTCTACAACTGCCGGATAATAATTAGCTGCCGCCGTACCAGATGTACAGAGTAAAGCAGTCGGCCTGTTCGTAGCCTTCGCAATCCCTAACGCAAAAAAGGCCGCCGAACGCTCGTCTACATGAATATGTACACGAAGATCCGGATGCTCGACCATGACCAATGCCATTGGAGTAGATCTAGATCCTGGGCTTATCACAATATCCTCTACTCCGATATGAACTAATTCAGAAACAAATGCAGCGATATAAGAGGTTAATGCCTCTTGATGACTCATACTATTTTACCTCCAAGAGCCGTTAGCATCGGACTAAATTTAATTTTTGTTTCGATATACTCGCTTTCTGCAACCGAATCTTCTACAACACCACAGCCAGCAAACAAAGAAGCTTCCTTCCCTTGAACAAGTCCACATCTTAGCGAAACCGCAAATTCACCGTTTCCTCGATAATCCATCCAACCAAGCGGTGCCCCATATAGACCTCGATCAAGCTCTTCCACTTTCCTAATTTTCTCTACTGCTGCTTCTTTAGGCAGACCACCTAGAGCAGGAGTTGGGTGAAGCCGTTCAACGAGTGAGAGCAAAGATGTCTGTTCATTTGCTTTACCGATTACAGGTGTATATAAATGCTGAATATACCTTGTTTTTAATAATTGTGTTTCTTTTGGTAAAATAACTTCCTCACAAACTTCTTCCATTGCTTCTTTAATCATCTGGACAACATATTGATGTTCAATGATGTTTTTCGGATCATTTAATAATATGTTCCCAAGAATGCGGTCTTCTTCTTCCGTTTTCCCTCTTGAAATAGAACCCGCAAGACAAGTTGAAAATAAGTTTTCTCCATTTTTCTTTACTAACCGTTCAGGCGAAGCACCAAGAAAGCAATCACCATTTGATTCAAACGCAAAAACAAAGCTTTCAAGCTGCTCAGCAAGTAAATGTTTCAGGACAAATTCCACTTGAATCTCATCATCAAAAAATAATCTTAATTCCCGTGCTAAAACAATTTTATTTAATGACGTTTGTTTCAATTCATCCACAATCGAAGTGACCGATTGCTTCCATTGCTCTGGATTCACTTCAATTTCATTTATTAAATTAAATGCTTTTTTATTTTGAACAGTTGATAATGTCGATAAAATGGTTCTTCTTTCAGCTATTACCTTTTCATCGAGTGATCCATCATCATGCTGTGTACAAATAATATTAGTTGTTAAGAAAGCTTCCCCGTTGATCTCACTGTACATAAATTTGGGTATTTTAAAAATAGAATCAGCATATTTTTCCCATAATTTTGTTTTTTCTTTAATGGGATCAAAAGAAAAGCCGCCAAACAGGACAGGACCAATTCCATTTACTTTATGTGGATTATAGATAATCGCATCGTCCATAAAGCGTTTCCATTCTTTTTTAACATGAAAAAAGCGGCCAGCTGCCTGAGCCGATTGTATTTGTTTACTTATTCCAAGACCAATCATAATAGTCTCGTTGGAAGGGTCCTTCCAGAAAAAACGTTCACCAATATAGTTTTCCTGTCCTGCCATAAAAAAAGAAAGAGGATCAATATGATTTATGTGCTGAACTTCACTAACTAGAATTGGTTTTGACATAGATTTTGCTTTTTCTATCGCTTCTAGGATCCCTTCTTTTAGTTCCGTTTCCTGTATCGTAACCAAAAAAAATCCCTCCATTAAAATAACACCTCAATCAGTAGGCTTTCAATACATAAAGCATGTAATTTCAGACAGTGTGAAAGGACTTCAATCACTTATTCTGCCCCGACTGATTGTTCGTTGAACGACTTACAAATCTCCATTTGATTTTAACATATACTTCATCAAGACGCTATGTCAATTATCGTCAACGCTTCACACCAATTTCTCCTTATAAATTGACACTTCAATCAGTGGGGATCTTACGGAATAAATATATCTTTCATTTCCATTGATCTAATATTGACACTTTTAATAGATTTCACTAGACTAAGTGATGTATAATGCCATAGGAATTTTGACATCATATCGTATTTTCATTATAATAGATAAGTTTGAGAAATTATATATATTAAGATAAAAAGGGGAGAGTTCTCAATGCAACCTGAAATGCATACAAATTTGTCGTCCTCCAATCAAAAAAATTGGAAGGTTTGGTGGCAGTTAACAAGACCTCATACACTTACAGCTGCTTTTGTTCCTGTTCTCCTTGGAACTGCTTTAGCCATTCAAGAAACAAACATACATTTCGGCATGTTCTTTGCCATGTTAATTGCAAGTCTCTTGATTCAAGCAGCGACTAATATGTTTAATGAGTACTATGATTTTAAAAGAGGGCTCGACAATGAGGAATCCGTCGGAATTGGTGGGGCGATTGTTCGCAACGGAATTAAACCGAAGACAGTTATGAGTTTGGCACTTGGATTATATGGGATTTCGATTTTAATTGGGATTTATATTTGTGCTAATAGCAGCTGGTGGCTTGCGCTTATCGGGCTCATTAGTATGGGCATCGGTTATTTATATACTGGTGGTCCGCTACCGATTGCTTATACTCCATTTGGAGAAGTCTTTGCTGGATTTTTCATGGGGATGCTAATCATTTTAATTTCTTTCTATATTCAAGCAGGAACGGTAACTTCTACTAGTGTTCTCGTGTCTTTTCCTATTTTAATTCTTGTTGGTGCCATTTTATTATCAAATAATATTCGTGACTTAGATGGCGATAAGGACTTCGGACGGAAAACTTTAGCGATATTATTAGGAAGAGATGGTGCGATTCGTTTATTGGCTGGCATGTTTATCGTTTCTTTTGTCTGGGTTTTTATTTTGATTGTGATGGGCATTATTTCTCCATGGTTAGCCATTGTCATTTTAAGTGCACCGAAAGCAATTAAAGCAACAAAAGGATTCGTCGGGAAAACAGCTCCGATTACAATGATGCCCGCAATGCAGGCAACTGCGCAAACGAATACCATTTTTGGATTTTTATTATCCATTGGTTTATTTTTAGACTATTTTCTCTAAAAATTTGTCTTTACTGTTCATATCTATGAGACCGTTCTTTTTGTCTAAGAGACAAATGGGAACGGTTTTTTTGATTAACTTTTTCTTTAGTCATTTTTTTCCCAAGACTGTCCATACTAAATGCAGATGGATTTCATTCTGAAAGGGATGTGATGAATTTGCTTACACATAATCAGCAAAATGAACTGAAGCGACAATTATTAGATGAAAAAAATTCAATGGAAGCGCAATTGCATAAGGATAAAGAAGGAGCATTGGGAAGATTCAGTGCTACCGATGCTGTTGGAGAGTTATCTAGCTACGATAATCACCCTGCCGATATGGGGACAGAATTGGCTGAACGTGAAAAAGACTACGCACTTGAAGGACATCTTGGCTTAGAGCTTGAAAAAATTAAGACTGCATTGCAAGCAATAGAAAAGGGTATATATGGGCAATGCAAAGTTTGTGGGAACGAGATCCCATTTGAGCGATTAGAGGCTATCCCTTCTACATTATATTGTGTGGAACATAGTCCCGAGCAAAGACTTTATGATGACAGACCAGTAGAGGAAGATCTTCTTGAACCAGCGCATGGCAATACTTTTCAGCACCGTCAAAATCGTGAAGGGACCGCTGATTATGAGGATAGCTTTCAAGAAGTAGCTCGCTATGGCACATCCGAAACACCTTCAGACTTAAAGGGCGATTACGAAGACTATAATTCCCTTTATAATGAAGGTCATGATGATGAAGGCTTTGCCGAGGATTATGAAACATTCATTGGCAATGATATTGCAGCCAATTCAAGGATGGTTTTTCCCTCGAAAAAACATGAAGAGTTTGAAGCTTATCTTAGTAAGGAAAATATCGAAGCACCTTTTGGTGATGTTCCATATCGGAATACAGATGGATACGTTCATGATGACAAACAGCAGAAAGATGAAAAGCATCTTTAATAAACTAAAAGAGACCGTCTAAAAGTCCATTTCAGGATAAATTTTGTCCAAACAAAAAACCCCAAGAGTTAATAATGAACTGCACCCCAATTTTTGATATGCTCCCCATTAGGTAGACAGATAAAAAATAAAATCTGTTTATCAAATGGGGAGTATTTTTAATGGCTAAAAGTAAATATTCAAAAGAAGAGAAAATTACAATACTAAAACTCTATCAT
>JAEWDX010000034.1 GCA_023389895.1 Bacillota bacterium | reverse complement strand
TGCCAGAAGGAATCGTACTGCATACTCTCGTATCTTTTTAATATAACTGATTGGTGCGAACCTGAAGCGCACATAAAATCCCTAGTAGATTCGCACTTTTTAAGCTGGCTGGTAAAAGTTTTAATTTGACAGGATTTTGCAACTATATGATGATATAAAATAAGTGAACTTTGGATATTTAATATCAAATTTACTTTTCATCGTAGGGTTTCGCATTTTAAGGTGCTTAAAGTGTTGATACATAAGGCGAGAACACCGTCGCTGTCGCACTCTATATGAGTGCGTGGATTGAAATCTGCCACACTTGCACTGTCTGATAAACCACTTAGGTCGCACTCTATATGAGTGCGTGGATTGAAATAAGCTGCGTATCGCGGTCGGTCAATTGCCCCTTTGTCGCACTCTATATGAGTGCGTGGATTGAAATCCCGTTTCATTGTCACCTAATGCTTTTATACTTGTCGCACTCTATATGAGTGCGTGGATTGAAATACACCATCGTGCTGCTCATTAAAATCCTCAATACGTCGCACTCTATATGAGTGCGTGGATTGAAATTAGTAGTCAACGGTAAGGCTGGAACAGGTAAAACCGTCGCACTCTATATGAGTGCGTGGATTGAAATCTCCATCATCTGACCTCCTAGCATGTTTTTCTAGTCGCACTCTATATGAGTGCGTGGATTGAAATCTCACGAGACTTTGGATAATCAAGCGGAGTAACCGTCGCACTCTATATGAGTGCGTGGATTGAAATTTCTTATTTTCTCTTCTTTGTATTTTTTTGGACGTCGCACTCTATATGAGTACGTGGATTGAAATAACTTTAGTGTGAACAATCGTATCTGAATTTACTTGTCGCACTCTATATGAGTGCGTGGATTGAAATATATTGATTTCACTGGTCAAGGTTGTAGATTTTTAGTCGCACTCTATATGAGTGCGTGGATTGAAATCTTAAAACCCATCGCATTAGCTTTAGCCATTAATGTCGCACTCTATATGAGTGCGTGGATTGAAATCGCTGTGGGATATTGCGTTGCGTAGATTAATCTGTGTCGCACTCTATATGAGTGCGTGGATTGAAATCTGCCACACTTGCACTGTCTGATAAACCACTTAGGTCGCACTCTATATGAGTGAAGCGAACGCCATTTGTTTGAGTATCGCAGAAACAGCTAAAAGTAACGGGCATTGATTTCTATGAATATTTAAAGAAACTCTTAACGGATCTACCGAATCTCAGCACCCATCAAGACCCTGATTTTAGATCAATACATGCCATGATCAAAAATGATTCAGGCAGAATGTAGTAAATAAATGAAAAAAGCCGTTTATTCGATTAAAAAATGAAGATAAATGGCTTTTTGTGATGCGTACTGGAAAAGTGCGCTTATTTTTTAATTCGGGCTTACATTAATCCATACACTTGATAGCAGCTTTTTAAAAGCTTTGTTTTACTCGCTGGTAGGAAGCAAGTGGATAGAATTGTCTTAGGTTTATTTCGAGATGTGTTTTTTCTAAAACTGCACGTCTATCGGATTTTGATCTACTATCTCTTCTACTTCCTCATATCCAGGCAAAAATGCAAAATTATAGCGGGCTGGCAAAGCAAAGACGTACTTTTCATTTCGCGCTAATTCTTTCGGCCCGATCGGAGCAGCACCTATATGGAATTTTTCGGACTGTATGGATTCCCACTGTTCAATGGTAAAAATCATGATCGGAATGTCTTGGCGTGGATGCTCGGTAGTCCATTGAGGATGACGGATTGATAGCATTGGACCTTTTTCAGTCACCTTGCCATTCGTTTCACCAACCCACTCGTCTTCAACGATTGAATAATCTTGCCAGCTAACCGGAAGCTTAAAGCGGAAGCCGTATTGATCATTTGCATAGATAATTGTATCCTTATTTTCACCTTGATTGATTTTTACATCGGTAATTATCCACTGTTCCCCGACCTTTTCCACAAACAGTTGAATCGGTCTCTGATCAGCTACCCCTGTACTTGTAACTTCAACGATTTCACCTTTTACTGAATATTTTTTGTCTGATTGTTTCTGAATATCCGTAATATCGACACGATCTGGCCATGGGCTGGATGTCAGTCTCCCTGGAGCATTTTGCGGATCTTTCAACCACTGCTCAACCAATTCTAGAGAAACGATGCCGCCATAATTTTCTTTCATGCTTTTTTCTAATTCCGTTTGAGGTCCAAATAAAGAAACGTTTTGGAGCTTATTCCCAAATTTTTCGACTAAGCTTATGATGAATTCCTCATCAGATTCATTTGTTTCGGCTGGGCTTTGTTCCTTATCGGATTGCTCTTCACTTAAGCTTTCCTTACCCATACACCCGAATAATGAAATGCTTAATAGAAGAAGTAAACAAATGAATTTTTTCATGAACTTCCCTCCAGTAATTTGTCTATATTTACAGACGTCATGAATTATTTTTTGTTACTTTCATTTTTTAAGTAATCGATTCAATTTTATAAATTAAAACCTTAGAATGCCAAAGGCTTTAAGACGCAAAACAAAGGAAGAACTATTTATTTTAATACATGTGAAAATAAATCTTTATTTCATTGAGGGTTTGACCATTTGTTTAAAGAATTTAATATATCGGTATAATTTTTAGCTGCATTTATGAACTAGTAGAGATTAGTTTGATAAAATTAAATAAAAAATTACTACTAAGGAGACATATAGTTTTGAATGCGAAATGTATAAAATTTTATGAATTTGGCCGACCTGAAGACGTATTAAGAGTGGAATTTACAAGCATAGAGTCTCCAAAAGCAATGAAGTTTTTGTACGTATGTTAGCTCGTTTAATAAATCCATCTGACTTAATATCGATTAGAGGATCTTATGCTCACTGAATTTCTTTACCTAATATTCTGGGTTATGAAGGAGTAGGGATTGTAGAAGAAGTTGAACCTTTCGTTTCTAAAAATCTTATTGGTAAACGTTTGTTACCTTTACGTTGGGAAGGTACATGGCAAGAATTCGTTAAAACAGCAGTAGAATATGCCGTTTGCATCCCGAGTGATATGAGTAAGCTAACACATGAGGAAACTGCTTTTTTGAAAGAGTATGGTGTAAAAACATTAATTGATCTACGAGGTAAAGAAGTGGAAAATCATAAAAATCCACTTTTTGAAGAGGATTTTTGTACATATTATAATATTCCTTTTATTACTATGCAGATTTCGGATATTACGCCTATGAGTATGTTCTTCATACTTATCAAAATGTTGATCATTATTTAGAAGCAAAAGGTGTGGACAAGGATGTAATTGAAAGAGTAAAGCAACGTTTATTAACTGTAAGTGAAACGGTTGTCTGAAAGAGAAATTACATATAGAAAAATAGTTTATAAGCCCCGTCATCCTTTGAATCTAAGAACTTACATTTAATAGTGAAAGAGCAGAGATGGTAGTTTCGCTCTGCTCTTTCAGTAAAGTTCTCAATCACAAAAATAATCACATAATTGGCTGTTTAAGCGTTCTAATTGAATGACCTGTGAATGAGGAAATCCATCTCTATTCATTTTTTGAGAACACATCCAGCATGAACAATGCACTTTCCCTTTTGCAAAATAGCCATTGGCTGGTACATACCATCCCCTAATTTTTGCAATTTTGACTTTACGCTGAATAGCTCTTCTTCGATGATGTCGATAATAAGCTCGACTTCGATTTTTTTGCTGTGGTTTCAATTGCCATCAACTCCTTGGGATAAGGCTCAGCCTGTAAAAGTCCCCAAAGAATGATATAGACCATTACAGGCTGAGTATGTTGACAATTAATGTGGCGAAAAGAATCAAGGTAATCATCTCCAATTTTTGTATATTTCTTCAATTATATAGTAAATATTCATTTAGAAAAAGGAAACAAGAGGGCAGTTTTTGCGTTTTTTTGATGACAAACCGATAAGCAGGTTTCTTGAACAATTCGTAGAATTTTGTCTATTTGTTTCAGGATATATACTCATTTGCCGGAAAATTTCGGGATGTTCAATTAATGAAGGGAAATACCCGATTTTGCCAAGTCCAATTTTTGAATAACTATGCAATGGAATTATTTCGTGAATTAAATGAAGAGCCCGCTTGGAAATCGTTAGAAGAAGCGGCTAGTCGTTTAGCTTATTTTAAAGCGGAGCTTAACATGCTTCATTCTTATATCCCCTTCGTTTCGTACTTAGAATATGTGTACATATTAACTCTTCATAAACATTTCATCCACATTGGTATATGTGTTTTTTTATATATAAGGGCCTTTATTCAAAAGCTACCATGTTAAAACTAACTAGAGCAGTGCTAGAAAGTAATTAATGAACTATACATGAAATTATTACCAGAAGCAACCAATAATTGGTTCGTGCTATAATTTATGATACATAAGAGAATCGTTCCTTTCGGGTTGTTTTGTTGTGGTGACTTAATTATACCAAAAAAGGACATTCTCTTATTTTTTTATGTACACAAAAAGAGTGCGTCCAAAAGCTATGCTTTTGGGACACCCTCTTTTTCATAGAAATTCATTTTGCTAAAATTGACATTAACAATTAAATGAAATAAAGTATCATTATAATGTGAAATATGAATGAGGTAATCATCTAAGAAAATAGCTATAAAATAATTGTACAAAGTCGAGCTATAATGGCGTTAAGGAGTGAAAAGCAAATTGGCAACAGAAAATAAACGGAACACTGGATTGCGTGAGCGAAAAAAAGCAAAAACGATGGCGTCCGTTCAAATGCATGCATTACGCCTTTTTTGCGAGATAGGCTATAACGCAACAACTGTGGAACAAATTGCGGAGGCTGCGGAAATTTCCCCCAGTACTTTTTTTCGTTACTTTTCGACCAAAGAGGATGTTGTGATAACGGACAACTATGATCCTCTTCTAATAGCTGCATTTGAAGAGCAACCCCCTGATTTGAGTCCACTTCAAGCTGTACGTAATGCAATAATTTCCGGAATGACCGATATGTCCTCTGATGAGTTAGAGACGATGCGTGAACGGAATCAACTTATTATGTCGGTACCTGAGCTTCGGGCTGCTACTTTAAATAATTTAACCCAGACCATGCAACTTTTTTCGAAAATGGTGGCAGAACGTGTTGGACGGAAAGAAGATGATTTAGCCGTCCGCACATTTGCCGGAGCTATTGTAGGTGTAAATATCTCTGTAATGCTTTACTACGCGGAGAACCCTGACGCGGATTTTGCCAAGTTAATGGATGAGGCGCTAGAAAAATTAGGAGATGGATTGCCTCTATAAGCTAGTGATAGGAAAGAAATGATATCAATAATGAGTGTGATTTGCAGTTAAACTTTGAATCGCTTTTCTTCCATAAGATATGTTCCGTACGCAAGTCCATTCATGGGAGCGGGAGCAGTATATGAGTATGTATTAGTAGGGGAAAGCCTTGATGCCATTGGTGTCAGGGCTTTTTGTTTTTCAGGGCATTTATGTAAGAATAGTGATTTTTAGGGCTAAAACTGACGAATTTTATGATAAAAAAGAGTAAATTGGTAGATTGTCATTTCTGCAAAAGAAAAGGCTCTGTTTCAGAGCCCTCAGACTGTAGACAAACTCGAGGAAAATCGAGTTTGCTTACAGTCTTTTTTGTTTTAAACTAGAAATAAGAAAATCTTGAGGTGATAATGATGCTTTCGAAACATAATTCCATTCAACGAGATCAAATTGAAATGATCGCTTTAGACCAACTTGGCCCGAAGTGACAGGCATGGTTGTTGGCGGCTAAATCAGGCCGCTAAACATATTTGGCGGTCTTTGATGTAAAACAAAATCCTGATAAATATAAAACACGGCGGCATCCTCCTTTCATGCAGCCGTGTCCTTAAAAAAAGCTCACTTTATCAAGCTCTCCGATATACAGAGAACGGCGGCTTTGATTTTCTCAAAACCGCCGTTTGGATTTCTTGCATATATTGGCGCACACCCACCCAGCTACCGCAACAACGGTTTTTTTATTCCTGTTGGGCAGACGATAAACTTTGTTGTAAACTTCGAGCCAAGTTGCCCCGAAATTCAGTTGCTTTCAACTTTGATTTCGCTGTTGTTGACCAATATTGCATCTTTGTTGCTGATTGGAGATAAATCTAATGTCGAAGAATAGGTATCCATTATTTTTTGCGCAATTTTCTTAAAAGGTGGATTGGTATAATGTGGTACAGTATAAAACTCCACCAAGCCTAAAGCGTCAAAATCTTCTAAGCTCGGCGCTTTTTTTACACTATCCATTCCTTTTACATATTCAACATTCGCTGATGCAACCATTGCTCCGGCAGATTCTCCGATATAAAGTTTGCCGGAATTGACTTCATCAATAATTATTTTATCTGTGCCTGTTCTTTTCAATTCCTGCAACAAAAAGAAAGTGTTTCCGCCCGTTACATAAATGAAATCATTGTTTTTTATTTTGGAGCTTATTTCATCAGTCGTGGCAGTTGATATTTCCAGTTCATCAATGATTAACCCCATTTTTTCAAGTGCTCTTCTCCCTGCGCCCACATAAAATACAACCTTTTCTACTACGCTTGCAGTAGGGATAAAGGTTACAGTTTTGCCGCTCAAGTCTTTTTCAAAATCCGTGAATATGTTAGCTACATCCTTAAAAGATGATACCAAAAACAGTTTTTTCATAGCTTCTTTAATCTCCTTTATTCGCTGTCTTAAATATAGTATGATATTAAATGGTGTCAATAAACGAAACCATTTAATTGAAAAGAGGAAATCCCATGAAAAAAACAGAACGGCTAAATGATATGATGATATATCTAAATGACAAAAAATCATTTAACCTCAAAGACATTATGAATAGGTATACTATTTCCAAAAGCACAGCTCTACGGGATATTCAGTCTTTGGAGGAAATCGGTATGCCGATTTATTCAAATTTCGGACGAAACGGATATTATGGCATCCTACCTAATCGCTTACTCTCTCCCATTGTCTTTACGATTGACGAGGTTCACGCATTGTATTTTTCCATGCAGACACTTAATGCCTATCAATCCACACCCTTTCACTTGAACGTTGAAAAATTAAAGCAAAAGTTTGAGGGTTGTATATCCGAAGAACGAATAAAAAAATTACGGAAAATGGAATTGATATTTAGTTTAGGCAGTTACCAAAATAAGAATGAATGTAACTGCTTAAAAGATATTCTACACATGGCGGTTGATGAAACCGTATGTGAAGTGCGCTATACAAAAGGGGTAATCGAGAAACAGTATTATGTCCAATTCTTTGATATTACCTCTGCCTATGGACAGTGGTATGCAACGGCGTACAATTTTCAAACCGAAAAACCGCAAGTGTTCCGATGTGATAAGATATATTCTGTGCAATCTTGCGATAAATATATAGCAAGACCACTTTCCGAATTTCTTCGCCCCTCTCAAGAAATGTTTCGGGACAAAGAGGCAGTTGACTTTGAGGTTAGAGTTTCTATTAAGGGGGTAGATATGTTCTATAAAGAACATTATCCATCTATGGAGCTATATCAAGAAAATGGAGAATGCTATATAAGGGGTTTTTATAACAAAGGAGAAGAATATTTTATCGCCAATTATTTTATCCTTTATGGAGAAACTATTTTATCTATTCGGCCAGACAGCTTGAAAAATCTAGTCCTCGAAAGATTAGAAACGATAAAAAATTATCTTGCTTTGCAAAAATAAAATGGATACTAAAATTACACAATATATCCCGTTAATCTATGCGAAACGTAAAGAAACTATTGAACGTATATTCGCAGATGCAAAAGAAAAGCATGGCATGCGTTGGACGACTTTAAGGGGACTTAAAAAATTGTCGATGCAGGTGATGCTTACTTTCGCTGCCATGAATTTGAAGAAAATGGCCAACTGGACATGGGGAGGTCCAGGAATGGCCTAACACAGTGGCTAAAAAGAGTCTACTCTCATTAATTTAGAGCGGAATTCATAGAAAATTTCAAAAAGGGTTCGGAATGAAACCATTCCGAACCCCTTTTGTCGACAATCTGAGCATTCCCTAGGGGCTGCTTTTTCTTTTATCAAAACAATAAAAAAACTACTATTATGAGGCTAAAAATATTTTCAAAATAAGTATTTTTTATCTAGCTATTTCTTAGTAATCACACATCCATAAACCACCTACCCAAATACATGTTGGTCCATCAGATGCAGCAGATGCTGATGTTGCGCCGAAAAGTGCTGCAGCAAAAAGAAGAATACCTATTCTTTTTTTCATGCTAATCACCTCCTTAGTAAATATTTTATAGTAAAATTTGGAAATTAACAATAATCTGAGTGATGATTATGAATATTTACTCAATAGGCTCATTCTACTAGGAATAACCTAACTCTAAGCACTTTTTTGTTTTTATAGGTTGTCAGAATATGTTTAATATTTTTTAAGTAAAATTTATTGACAGTTAAACTTAAATGACATAGACTTTCAATTGAGGTTGAGTATTATTATGATGTTAATACTGAAAGGTGGTAACTTCCATGAAAGAACAAGGTAATCGAAGATGGTGGGTCTTAGGAGCCCTTGCTATCGGTATACTAGCAGTGGGATTAGATTTGACAATACTTAATCTGGCTCTGCCGATTTTAGCTACAGACATGCATGCAACGAATGGAGAACTCCAATGGTTTGCAGATGCATACAATTTGGTTTTTGCCGCAGCATTGCTTCCCGCAGGTTTACTCGGTGATCGTTTAGGTCGTAAAAAGATGCTGATTGTTGGTTTGGTTATTTTTGGAGTAGCATCATTATTTTGTGCGTATTCAGGTTCTCCTTGGCAGCTTATCGCTGGTCGCGCCCTCCTTGGTCTTGGAGCAGCGCTGTTAGTACCGTTATCTATGTCCATCATTCCTATAATGTTCTCTGAGAAAGAACGTCCTAAAGCAATTGCAGTTTGGATGATGGCTAACGCATTTGGTATTCCACTGGGCCCTGTTGTCGGTGGTTGGCTTTTAGACCACTATTGGTGGGGAGCGGTATTCCTTATCAATATACCGCTGGTCATCATCGCTTTACTAGCAGTAACCATACTTTTGTCCGAGTCGAAGAGTTCAGAGAAGCAGGGATTGGATTTCATTGGTATTCTGACTTCTAGTCTTGGGTTGGTTGGTGTAACTTATGGAGTCATTGAGGTAGGTGAAAGAGGCTGGGGCGATCCTATTACACTTACGTCGATTATCGGCGGCCTGCTCCTTCTAATCCTTTTTATATTGTGGGAGCGTCGTGCTCGTCACCCGCTCGTTGACCCTGCATTGTTCCGCTCAAGAAGTTTTACATGGGGTACTGTGCTGGCTACGATCATTTCCTTCGCTATGTTTGGCGTACTCTTTGTAATGCCGCAGTACTTTCAAGCAGTTGAAGGTGTAGAGGCGCTTAGTGCGGGCTTGCGCTTGTTGCCGCTCGTAGGGGGGCTCCTAATAGGAACACCTATATCGGATGCGCTTCAATCCAGGTTTGGGGCTAAAATCACAATAACTATCGGTTTTATAGTACTTGGTATCGGACTGGTTATTGGGGCGAATACCGGAATGGGAAGTAATTATGGCTTCGCAGCCATATGGATTAGTATGGTTGGTTTGGGTATTGGGTTTTCGTTGCCGGCAGCTATGGATGAAGCGATGTCAGCACTTTCAGCTGAACGAAGCGGTGTAGGCTCGGCATTACTCATGGCCTTACGTCAGGTTGGAGGAACGATGGGAGTAGCTATTTTGGGCACGATACTAAGTACTGGATATAGAAAAAATTTGGATTTACAAGGATTATCCGGGGAAGCGGTAGAGTTGGTAAGAAGAAATGTATCTGCTGGTGTGGCAGTGGCAAGACAAATCAATTCGACTTCGCTAATCGAATCAGTAAGATCGTCTTTTGTAAATGGGATGGGGGTTACTTTGCTGGTTTGTGCTGTATTCATCGCACTCGGAATTTTAATAACATTAGGTTTCTTAAAAACCAGAGTTAACCATGAATTGAAATCAGAATTGAAATCAGAAATGAAATAGACTCTGATTAGAAACTGAATACACAATTGGTAATAAACGTTAATAGATTTGAAATAGGTTTTGTGGCTTCTTCTGTTGGGGAGATCCCCCAGAACCTTAGATTAGTTAACGGAGAAAAAAATCAGAGGATGGTGTAGGAATGGAGGCTATTCTTTTAAAAAATTTGAACAAAAGCTATGGGAATAAGCGGGGGGTTACTGATTTAAATCTTCGAGTGGAAAAAGGTGAGATATTCGGGTTTATCGGACCGAATGGGGCAGGGAAATCTACTACAATTCGGATGATTCTTCAATTAATTGCTCCTTCATCCGGCGAAATATTAGTATTCGGTGAATCACTTAACCGGGACAATCCATCGATCCGTAGCAGGATAGGCTATCTTCCTTCAGAAATCCGGTTATATCCTGATATGACGGGACGTCAAGTATTGGAGCTTGCAGCAGGTATTCATGGAGTTGAATTAAAAAAGACTCGAATTTTAGAATATGCAAATAGGCTTCAATTTGATATGGACAAAAGAATAAAGTCATATTCGCTAGGTAACCGGAAAAAACTCGGAATACTTTTAACTCTCATTCATGTACCAGAGCTACTCATCCTTGATGAACCGACCTCAGGTTTAGACCCACTTATTCAACAGCAATTTTATGACATCCTTAGGGAGTTAAATCAGACAATAGGAACAACGATATTTTTTTCCACTCATATATTGACTGAAGTAGAGAAATTATGTCACCGGGTAGGAATCATTCGTAATGGCAGATTAATTCGGATTTCAACATTAGCTGAACTGGTAAAAGCGGGAGATTATTATGTTGAAGTAACCTTAAAAAATTCAGGGGATTTACGAAAGAATTATGGTTTGTTCAACATAGATCCGAATACAGAACTCATCGAAGGAGTTTATCGGTTTATGGTTAGCGACGACAAATTACATGCTGTACTTAACTTCTTGGCTGATAAACCTATTCAGGATTTAAATATTCGAAAACTGAGCCTTGAGGAAAGATTTATGGATGAATATCATGTCGATCAGGGGAGAGGGAAAGCTGAGATGGGAAATGAATAAGCTGGTTGAATTAGAATGGAGACAAAATAAACGGAGCTTTTGGATTGCATTTCTTTTAGTCGGTATTCTCCA
>JAEWDX010000015.1 GCA_023389895.1 Bacillota bacterium | reverse complement strand
GGAGCGGAAGGTGCGAGACTCCTGCGGGAGGAAGGGACAGGGGAGACCCCGCAGGTGCGATAGCGCCGAGGAGGCTCCCGGACCGCCCGCGGAAAGCGAGCATCCTGGAGCGGAAATCAACAGCCATGATTAACAGAGCCAAAAATAAAATAGTAATGAAAGTGAAGTTTGTTTCACTTTCACTACTATTAATAAATTCATGTCTATTTACTAACTGAATTAATTTTACGTTCATATTTCTTTCTGTAGTTAAAAAAGAAGAAAGTCATTCCTCCTAAAAATACGCTATAATAGGCTCTGTATAGAAAGTAATAGGAGTGACGAAATAGTGTATTTGACTATAGAGGAAACGGCTGATTATTTATCCGTGTCTGTTCAATATGTGGAAAATCTGATTTTACAAGGAAAAATAAGGGTTTTGCATGACAGTGAGGGTGTAGTTTTGATTTACAAGGATCAGTTCAAGACACATTTTGAACAGCTTGATAAATACAAAAAATTAGTGGAGGAATTGGCAAATGTACCAATCCCCGAGGATCTCGATATAAAGGATGAGGATTGAAAAGTTATGACAATCTGTAGAGCATTCTAAACGATTAGTCGTTTAGGATACTTTTCCAGATTGTTTTTTTATTTCATTTCGTGTCATTAAAGGTTGTAAGCTTCCTTAAAAAGGTATAAATTTGTTTTATAGTTTATAATTTTCTGTTTATTCAAACACTATAGCTCGTTGATATTTTTAAAATGGAGGAGAGGAAAGAGAATGCACTTAGAAGGAAAAGTGGCGATTGTAACAGGTGGAGCATCGGGCTTAGGATTAGCAACGGTAACGAGGTTAGTAGAAAAGGGATCTAAAGTAGTTATCTTTGATTTAAACGAAGCGAAAGCAGCAGAGGCAATTCAAAAGCTAGGGGAAGAGAATGTTCGGTATGTGAACGTAAATGTAGTAAATCATGATTCGGTTCAGAAAGGGATTAATGAAACGATTGCAGCTTTTAGAGCTATTCATCTTTGTGTTAATTGTGCGGGTGTAGCTACACCGGGGAAAACGATTGGGAGAAAAGGTGTTCTCTCGCTTGAGGAATTTACTAGAGTTATTGAAATTAATTTAATTGGCACTTTCAATGTCTTACGGTTAGCAGCTAACGAAATGAAAAATAATGAAGCACTTACTGACTTTGGAGAAAGAGGTGTCATCATTAATACAGCTTCTGTCGCAGCATTTGATGGTCAAATGGGGCAGGCAGCATACGGAGCAAGTAAAGCGGGAGTTGCAGGAATGACCTTACCGATTGCACGTGATTTATCCGAGTTTGGCATCCGTGTTAACACGATTGCACCTGGTTTATTTATGACACCTATGGCCGATTCTTTACCTGAAAAGGTCATCCAGAAATTATCAGAAAGTGTGGAATTTCCGAAACGCTTAGGGCATCCATCTGAATATGCTGATCTAGCTATTTTTATAATGGAGCAAGAATATTTAAATGGCGAGGTTATTCGTTTAGATGGTGGAATTCGGATGTCTCCAAAATAATAAATGAAATGTGAAGCGCTTTCGTTTGAATATGATTTAAGTCACATTATTTTACATGTACGTTCTTGTTTACTATACTTTAAGAATAAATACATAATTTAAGGAGGAAAAAGCAATGTATGATATTACGATTATTGGTGCTGGACCTGCTGGTGGGAGTGCAGCCTTATTTGCAGCGAAGGCAGGAAAAAAAGTATTAGTCATTGACAACGGGAAGAGTGTTACGAAAAGAGCTTGGTTAGAAAATCATTATGGAGTTGCGGAAATTTCTGGACCTGATTTAGTTGAGACTGGTAAGAAGCAAGCTGCTAAATTTGGTGCAGAAATGATTGAAGGTGCAGTGGAAGCTGTTGAGAAAACTGAATCAGGCTTTACAGTTCGAACAGAGAGCGGCAGCTATGAATCAACATATGTTATCTTAACAACTGGAATGATGGCTGATCTTGCTGAGAAAGTTGGAATAACAACTAAGCCTGGCACAGAGCCAAGAATTAAAACAATCATTGATGTTGATGCCACTGGTAAAACAAATATCGAAGGCATTTGGGCAGCTGGAACAATTGCTGGCGTAAGCATGCATACGATTATTACAGCAGGAGACGGTGCAAAAGTAGCGATAAATGTAATTAGTGAATTAAATGGCGAGCGCTACGTTGACCATGATATTTTGAAATAATCGAGTTGAAATAAGAGGAGGCCAGTTTTTTCCTAACCACTTAGGAAAGAAGCTGGTTTTTTCTATAAAAAACAAATGTTTAAAAAGGGAATACATGTTAAATTTTATCATTCAATCTTACTCTGAGATAAAATTTAGAATTATATTGACGTACGATTTGCTATTAGACGATGTATCTGTTAATATAAGGGAGACTTATTTTTGTTCTTTTTCGGATTGAGAAAAGATTTTGTTTTTCGTCTAAGTATTTGAGCAAGGATAGTAATACATTGTGTGGATATCCACGCTAGGAGGAAATAACTATGGAACAAGGTAAAGTTAAGTGGTTTAATGCAGAAAAAGGTTTTGGATTCATCGAGCGTGAATCAGGAGAAGACGTATTCGTACATTTCTCAGCAATTCAAAGCGAAGGCTTCAAATCTTTAGACGAAGGTCAAAGTGTAACTTTTGAAGTAGAGCAAGGACAACGTGGCCTACAAGCTTCAAACGTTCAAAAAGCTTAATAATGGCAGTTGAAAACAGACCCGTATAGGGTCTGTTTTTTTGTGCGCTAAGACTTGAGTTTTCCTTTATAATAAAGGTAAAAACAAAAGGTGTTATTCATATGGTAAAAGTAATGATAGTAGAAGATGAATATAAGCTTCGTACGATTATTGCAAGAGTATTCATATTCGAATAAAGGCAATGTCGCAATAATTATCACAGGGGTATCCATAAACGTTTTTTTTAGTAAAATACTGCAAAATAAATCCCCCCAAGAAGAAGGACGATTAATTGACCATGTGTGGAAGGAAAATCGATATAAAGATCTAGTATGTTATGGGATTGTTAACTCAATAGGATTATAGCTCTTATATTAAAGTATCTTCTCAAAGAAAGTTATGTTAAACTAAAATTGTTTGAAAATTATAAATACAGACAAGGGGGTAAATATAATGATAAATAAAACTTATGTTAATACGAAAAATTTTAAGAGGACAACGTTAAACTAATTGACTCATAACGTTTTCCTAGATTTGAAAGGGGAAAATCATTTGAATCAAACATTATTAATTATCGATGCCCAACAGGATTTAATTGATGGGAGCCAAACAGAAAGAGCCGTTTTTAATAAAGCTCAGCTGATAAGGAATATTAATTTAGTGATTGAAAAAGCAAAAGAATTAGACGTTCCAGTTGTTTTTGTAAGAGATCTTGATATTGCTGAAGGTAAAGGTGAAGGGTTTCAAGTTCATAATGAAATTAATATACCTACGAATGCAGTCATTTTCGATAAGGCTGCAACGAATTCTTTTTATGGGACAGGACTACTAGAGCATTTACAATCTCTAGAGATTAAACATGTTGTTGTGATGGGATGCTCTACACAATATTGTATAGATAGTGCAGTTAGAACAGCTACTATTAGCGGTTTTGATGTCACTTTAGTAGGGGATGGACATTCAACAGCGGACAGTGATGTTTTAATTGCGGAACAAATTATAAAGCATCATAATCATACTCTTCATGGTCATTATAATGTTGAACATTTTTCCGTTGTTAGAAATGCGGAGGAAGACTTGTTTCAACCAACTCATGACTCATATAGAGAATAATTTTATCATGATGCCACCACGATCTCCAGGCGTAGCAAGTATGTTGCTAATTAACGAATAAAGCGGATGATCATTTTTTTACAGAAAAGAGACTAGCTTCTCTTCATTCAAGAAGAGAGAAAGCTAGTCTCTTTGTGTTGGTTGTAAATCGGATAATGATTATTGTTACGATAAAAATTCCTGTGGGTTCAAACCGAGCTCCATGCAAATTTCAGCGACAATTTGCTTTTCGTTTTCGTCAAAATAACCATCCGCATAGCCAATTGCGATGCAATAACGTGCGACTAAGCGGGCGATTTCAGGCTTTGAGCGAACTCGTCCTAATGCTTTAAAGGCTTCTGCACGTCCGATAATTGAATCACGCTCAATTTTTTGGACGAAAAGATTGAATTGCTGAATGACTTTATTCGTATCAAATACTCTTAATTCGTCGCTCTGGTTGACAAAATCAATCATTTGTTGGCGCTCCGCATGATCTAAACGACCATCGGCGAGTGCGACAAGTGCACAGGCGGCAACAACGGCATCAAGTACGTCTTGACTTTTATAACGAGAAAACAAGTCCTGTGTTCTTCTTTTCTGATCATTTGCCCATTGTGCGTAGTCATGCTGGTTTGGCGACCATGAATGCCCACACTGGTTACAAGAAATTTTCAGCTCCTTGCTTCCGAGGAGGCCGCCTAGTAAACCGACTGGTCCGAGGATTAATCCACCAATTGCCGCTTTTCCAAGCCCAAACCCTTTTTGCCCTGTCCGAACATTTCCTGATCCACAACGGGTGCAGCGGATCTCGTCTCCATAAGCTTGAGAATTTGATTGTCCATATGGCGTCTGTTGATTCAGGCCTTGCTGTTGCCCATAGGCTGGCTGAGCAAATGAAGGCTGCTGCTGCCCATAAGATGGTTGCCCATATGAAGACTGGGACTGTTGTCCATATGCGTGTTGCCCTTGCCCAAATGTAGATTGATTGTAGGGCTGTTGTGTCGTTTGTCCATAGGCTGGCTGATTATAATTAGGCTGACTGGCATTGCCCGCTCCAGACTGATTGAATGGTCTCTGCTGCTGATAAGAAGGCTGATTGAAATTTTGGTTTTGCTGTTGCTGTGTGCTATTAAAAGATTGATTATTTTGTTGTTGAAAAGGACTAGATTGATAGCTGTTTGTTGGTGTTGGCTCATCATCAACCGTGACACCAAAGTTACGGCATAGTGCAGCTAAGCCTCCTTGAAATCCACTGGCAATCGCATTGAATTTCCATTCGCCATTATGACGGTAAAGCTCTGCTGCTACAATGGCAGTCTCAACAGTGAAATCTCGTCCAAGATCGAACCGAATTAATTCCTCATTTGTAAGGGCATTAAAGATTCTTACATAAGCATTAGAAACTTGGCCAAAGCTTTGGTGCTTTACATGGGCATCATGAATTGTAATGGTAAAGGCAATTCGATGAATGGATTGCGGTACTTTGTCTAGTTCAATCCGTATTTGCTCATCATCATTTGCACCAGTACCAGTTCGGTTGTCACCACTATAAATAATAGAGCCATTTCCACCAGAAGGATTATTATAGAAAACAAAATCCTGATCACTCTGGACTTTTCCAGAAGGTCCTACTAAAAAAGCGGAAGCATCTAGGTCATACTGTGTATGATTTTGACTTACATCCCAGCCCAATCCAGCGACAACAACTTGTAGCCCTGGGTGTGATTTCGTTAAATCTACCTTTTGACCTTTCTGTAAAGTAACACCCACAATATACACTCCTTATAATCATGCGAATTTTTAAATGACTACTTCTTTACTCATTCGCGTACATGTATTTCCGTTATCAATAAATACGAGAGAGAGTTGGTAGAAGTTTCATGATCCTTTCAAAAAAAATCCCTAGATCGAAATTTATCTAGGGATTTATCCTTCTGCTAGCCATCAAGACTTATTCGACGACTATTTTCTACATTTATTCGTCACTTACGATTATAATTTAAATGAACTTTTAAGTGAAACAATCCGATTAAACACAGGTTTATCAGGTGTTGAAATTTTCGGATCGACACTGAAGTAACCATGACGGAAAAATTGGAATTTATCGTAAGCAATAACATCCTTCAGATTTGGTTCAATAAAGCCTTGGACAATTTCCAGTGAATTCGGATTTACATAATCAAGGAAGGTCTTTCCATCCCCATCAGCTTCAGTCTGTGCTTCCAATTCAGCATCGAGAATTAATGGTTCATATAAATGGAATTCGGCAGGAATTGCTTGTTTAGCATCTATCCAGTGAATCGTTCCTTTTACTTTTCTTCCTGTAAAACCAGTGCCGCTCTTCGTTTCAGGATCGTACGTACAATGAATTTCAATTACTTTTCCAGATTCATCCTTTATAAAATCATTGCATTTAATAAAGTATGCATTCTTTAAGCGGACTTCATTCCCAGGGAAAAGGCGGAAATACTTCTTCGGTGGCTCTTCCATAAAGTCGTCCTGTTCGATATAAATTTCCCTGGAAAATGGGATTTGTCTACTTCCCATTTCCGGGTTTTCTGGATTTATTTCAGCTTCAAGCATTTCCACTTGATCTTCAGGATAGTTCGTAATGACAACCTTTAACGGTTGAAGGACCCCCATTGTTCTTGGTGCTGTTAGCTTTAGATCCTCTCTGACAAAATGCTCGAGCATCGCTTCATCTACTGCACCAGAGCCTTTAGAAATTCCTGCCGCCTTGACAAACTCACGAATCGCTCCAGGTGTAAATCCTTTTCTTCTTAAACCAGAAATGGTTGGCATACGTGGGTCATCCCAGCCATCAACAAAGCCTTCATCAACAAGCTGCTTTAATTTCCGTTTGCTCATAACCGTATTTGTTATATTTAAGCGGCCAAATTCGATTTGCTGCGGTTTGCTCTCCATTTCACATTCTGCAACAACCCAATTATATAATGGCCTTTGATCTTCAAATTCTGTTGTACAAAGAGAATGTGTTACATTTTCAATCGCATCCTCAATTGGATGTGCAAATGCGTACATTGGATAAATGCACCACTTGTCGCCTGTATTATGGTGACTAGCATGGGAAACACGATAAATAACAGGGTCACGCATATTAATATTTGGTGAGGTCATATCAATTTTTGCCCGGAGAACCTTGCTTCCGTTTTCGAACTCACCATTTCTCATTCGCTCAAAAAGATCGAGATTTTCTTCAATGGAGCGTTTGCGATAAGGACTTTCTTTCCCTGGCTCTGTCAATGTCCCACGGTATTCGCGAATCTCCTCCTGTGTTAAATCATCGACATACGCTTTTCCTTTTTTAATTAAAAGAACTGCGCGGTTGTACATTTCTTCAAAATAGTCGGAAGCAAAACGTAAATCTTCCCATTCATAGCCAAGCCATTTTACATCTTCTTTAATAGAATCGACGAATTCTTGATCTTCCTTCAATGGGTTTGTGTCATCAAAGCGTAAATTTGTGCGCCCATTAAATTCATCCGCCAGTCCAAAGTTAATAATAATTGATTTTGCATGACCAATGTGTAGGTATCCATTTGGCTCTGGAGGGAAGCGAGTAATAATATTTTTATGCTTTCCCGTTTCTAGATCGTCTATCATAATACTTTTAATAAAGTTTGATGAATTATTTTCCAATGCGACATCAGCCCTTCTATATATTGTTCTTTTTATTTTACTTATATTGGACAGATAAATCAATTTAGGCTAGAAATTTATCCCGCATTAACGGGCTGTAAGACCCCCACTTCAAGAGGTTGTGGAAGAAAAAAATTCTTAGTGGGGGGATCTAACAGCCCGTAAATGCCCGATTAGTTCAACTAACAATCATTGGGGGATGAAGGAAAACCCCCAATGATTGAAGTTTCACTTTATCTTTTCATCCGAATTCTATCAATAGGAATAGATTTCTTTGTACTTTTTGCAGGGATTAAAATAGAATAATAGTAATATAAATGTAGAATATTAAATTTCGCAAAAATAACCGCTTGAATAATGCTGATTTGTTAGAATAAGGGGAGAGAGCGAAAAAAGGCACAACTTTAAAGCATGTTAGAAACGGGGAGAAGTGAAATGGAAAAGGAATATCAATTAAATCAGAAATTATTTTTTGAGTCATTGATAGAAAAAAATGAAATTCATCATCCAATCAAGCTCCTCGGAGACTTGTACATGGCTGAGATGGAAAAAGAGGTGTCGGATTTATCCTTTATTCGTTTTTCACAGGGAGAAGTGTATTTCCATAACCGTGATTTCGAGGCCGCTATTTTTAAATGGGAAAATATTAACAATGAACTTGAGGCATGGGCGAAGAAGAATATAGCAGATGCTTATTTTGAGCTAGATATACTGCAGACAGCGGAAGAAATATACAGGGGTGTGCAAACAGATTCTGTTGTCCTGCAAACGGAAGTGCTTTTACAGTTGTTTTCTCTCTATATTGAACAAAATCGACTTGAACAAGCCGTTGAAAATATTAAGAATGCGGTAGAGCTAAATCCTGATTATCCAGATGTCACCGTGCTTGCACGTGCATTTTTTGAAGAACAGCAAGATTGGCAGAATGCGATTGAGCTTGCTGTGAATGAGGCGGTTCGGCTTAATGATTTATCTTGGTTTCACACTCTTCAATCATATGTCGAAAAAGGATACACGAAAAAAATCGAGCCACATCTATTTAATCAAGCTTTAGTTTCATTATATAAACTAGATTTGGCCGTCTTTGAAGACTTAACAATTTCATTTTGGAATAGCTATAAACAGGAAGATTTATATTTTTCCTGGCTAAAGGAAATCAATTATCTCCTTTTGCATATGGAAAGAAATAAAGCTTACAAGTGGCAAACTTTATCAACGATGTATTTTCGTACATATTTCGATTTAATTGATGGGCGCTATTTAATTAAGGAGCTAACTGAGCTTGTCCCCAATCACCTAATAAATTGGATGAAAATAGCAAGTCAAGATCATCTTTTAATTTCGGCCGCTTCACTTTTAGCATGGTATGAGATTTTCACGACTACCATTGATCCGGAGATGGTAAGTGAGGCAGAAGGGATCATGAATAGTCCGCTTCAATATGAAGATGGACTAGCGGATGGATATAAGCTGTTTGAGGCAATTAATGCTTGGGCGGAGAGAAATGGTGTCCCATTAGGAATGAGATTCGAGTGGATGGTCAAGGAGCTGCTTGATTTAGAGCATCATCATCTATTAATTACGGGTACAGCTAGTGAGGGGAAGGAGGCAGTGATTGTCTCTATCCTTCACAAGGAGAGTGCTGTTTCTGCATCCATAATGTATAAGGACAATGATGGTGAAGAAATAATGGAAATTAACGACGAAGGAATTAGTAAAATGGACCGTTCCGAACATTTAGAGCATCCGTTAGATGCACTCATTTCTTGGAAAAGTCCATTCCCAATTTTACGAGATGAAGGATTAGCATTAATCGATACGCCCATTATTACGGGACGTAATAAATTGAAAAATGGTTTGCTTCCATATTTGCCGCTTGCTGACAGCCTGTTATTTGTCCTTGACCGAGATGATGTATTTTCTGAAAGAGATTTGGATATAGTTGTGAAAATTCGCGAACATGCGAAAGATTTACCGATTCATTTTCTGCTGAATGTGAAAGAAAGCGAAGAGGAGCTCATCGCTTTAGCCGCTTCAAAAATTTCAACTTATTTTCCGAAAGCAAAGCTCTTTCCTTTTTCAGGGCAAACTCAGCAGTTAAGAGAAATGATTGCTTTCTTAAAAGGGGATCATTGTTTACAAGAGAAACGGACAGGAAAGATTTTATATACGATTCGTAAGACGATTAAATATTTATTAGAAAGACGGGTAGAAATCGAAAATGGCATCATAGATACGATTAAATGGAATGAAGAATTTGTTTCGAAGCTAGTTGGAGCAACGAATCAATTAAGGGATCTTGAAGAAGAAAAGGTACGAATTATTAAGAGGAATTTTGGGGAAATGAAGGATGAAATGAAGGAAGCGATGATTGAAGAAATTCCAAGGCTACTTCAGAATTGCTCTGAGTTTCTCCATGAGGACAGTGACTTTGGGAAAATTCATTTGGTCCTTAACGAAGAAATGAATAAGCGTACGAGCAGCTATATAAATAAGCAAGCGATGCCGCGTTTTCATTCTGCTTTTCTGCATTGGATTTCCGAATCAAATGAGGAGTTCGAGCAAGCCCAGCATTTCTTAAATGAAATGAGTGCGGGCATGAATGAGCTTTATGGTGATGATAAACTTCTTTTGGAATGTGACTTTATGGTATTAGATGACTGGCGGCGAGATGCTGATCGATTGACGAGGGGAAATGTTCAGGTAGATGAAATGAATATTTTATTGCGCTTTACTCCGTCACAGCTTTTCCTAAAGAGTGCTGGAAAAATATTTGGTGCCCTACAGCAAAATAAAACAATGCTTTATAAAAGATATAAGCAATATATCGAAAATGAAGACTATCATGAGGTAGCGGCTAAGTTAGCAGATGATTTTCTCCATTCATTTGACTTGTTTGAGAAAACATTGGATAGAGATATTCAGATGTTCTTTAAAAATTCACATGCGTTTCTAAAAGAAAAGATTGACGAATCGGATAAAGAAATTGAAACGAGCAAAGTTGAGCTGCAAATAATGAGAACCAATCCTGAAGCATATCGCGATCCATTAACATTATTCCAAGTGAAGCTATTGCAGTATGAATGGATGTCGAAAGCAGGGGAAGCGGTTCATCAATTTCGTTAAGCTATTTGTTTCATGCATTGCTTCGAATAAGTTATTACACGCCAAATTAGTTTGTCTCGTTCTAAAGTCTTTAAATACACCTTCTAAAAATGAAGTGCTCCCTGTCAAGTAGACAGTGGAAATAATAAAAACATATTAAGCGGCTTGAGCCCTGAACTCTAAAGGACTTAAGCCGTTTAATCTTTTTTGATAACGCTGATGGTTATAGAAATCTATA
>JAEWDX010000319.1 GCA_023389895.1 Bacillota bacterium | reverse complement strand
TGATTAGGAAATAAAAAATTGTAGAGGACTGGAGCTTAATAAGAAGAGGCATACAGATTTACGGCTAATTGAACCCGAGAAAAATATCAAGAAATGGTGAAGCTGGTCATGTGGCATCAGCTTTATTAACAGAGGCTGGGAATGTATACACTGGGGTAGCGATTTCCGTTCCATGTTCAGTAGGCTTTTGTGCTGAGCATTCAGCCATTGCTGCTATGTTTACGGCTGGTGAGAGCAAAATCGTTAAGATTGGTTGCTGTATACACGAGGATGGAAGTATTTTACCACCCTGTGGTCGATGTAGAGAATTTATAAGTCAAATTAATTTTTTAACCTCAAGATGTTAATTACCATCGTTCTTCAATATCAAGAGCATCTATCACAACTAGAAACTGAAATAGCTGCCCTCGCTAAAGAAATTGAAGAATATAAGATTATCCAGTCTATCCCTGGTATCGGAGAAAAGATTGCGGCAACAATCATTTCCGAAGTTGGAGAAATAGATCGGTTTAATCACCCTAAAAAGTTAGTTTCCTTTGGTTTTGTTGAAATTGCAGATTGGAAAGAAAGTTGCATCGATTTGTCTCTTTGAGATAAAATTATCTAAAAGAGTATTATTTAATAATCAATAAATTGTTTTTAATATTATAGAGGGGTGTTATTAAATGACAGCAGATAAAGTTCCTCGTTAAGCCCGTGGTCCCCCTTGGGCCATTTATATATTATCTCATTCGATATTTTTATTAAAAAGGAGAAACGTATATGATTGGTCCAAGAGAAGTTACAAGAGAAGAAAGAATGAAAATCGCCTATATAATAGCAAATCAATTGTTGGAAAAATACGGTACAGATGTTGAAGCTATTGGTATCTATGGTTCTTTAGCTAGAAAAACAGATGGTCCATTTTCAGATATTGAAATTAAATGTATTTTAAATTCTTTAGAAGATGACTTTAGCTATGAATGGACATCAGGTGATTGGAAAGCAGAAGTAAACCTTGATAATAAAGAAAGTATTGTAGAAGAGGCCACTACAGTAGAAGAAGATTGGCCACTAACTCATGGACAATTCTACACAATACTCCCAATTTATGATCCCAAGGGATTTTTCCAAGAGCTAAGACAAAAAGCAAGTTCTGTGGATAACACAGTTTTTAAAGAAGCGATTTGTAAAACATTAGTTGAGGAAATGTACGAATACATTGGTAAATTGAGAAATATAACAATTCAAGGACCTGAAACATTTTTACCTATTTTGGCTATAAAAATAGCAACTTCGGGTGCGATGATTTTAGGATTACACAATAAACGATATTTTACGACAGCAGCTCAAGTATTGCCAGAAGCATTAGTATTATCAAATAGGCCGCGTGGGTTTGATAAACTTTGTCAACTAGTGATGTCTGGTCACCTTTATGACTCTAAAAGGATACTTGATGCATGTGAAAACTTTTGGAGTGGTTTATTGGACTGGTCGAAAGAGAATGGTTATATTATATATTATTCTAACTGTGTACCCTTTCAGCCGAAAGACTTTGTAATACCTGCTTTTTTTAGATGTTTTTAGCACCTGTAATTCTTTAAATGTGGATGTTAGTTCATTTGGTAGTTGCTTATTTTGACCATTATTCGATATCATATAGTAGGCACCTCTTCTGTTTGGATATTGTGATTCTCGACAAATCAACTATACCAAACGATGAGGTGTTTTTTTCATGCCTTTATTGAAGTCAATCCCCATATTTCAACAACCCCGAACTTTACAGCCATTTAAACTCATACTAAAGTTGTTTGACAATGTACGAAAAGACCTATTTGTGAATCTGAAAAACGATCGATTCTAATAGGTGTACCGTTTTTGGATGAAAAAGTTAATTGTTTCCACTTTAAACTCTCTTGAATAGTTATATCTCCCAAATCATTAGCAACATTCATTATCAATTGTTTGAGTTCGATTAGCTTTTCTTGTTGTAAATCAGTGTAATTATTGTATGTTTCAAGAATATTATAGTTTTGTTCCCCTTTTTTTCTCTACTATCTATCATTACCGTTTCCCTTAGAATGGTTGTCACATTTTCTACAGTTATTGTAACATAAAAATAAAATCATTGACCGATTGGTTAGTTTTGGGTAAAATAAAATTGACCGTTCGGTTAGTTTTAATTTTGTGTACCAAATGTTTTTAAATTACATCGCATTTTTACATAAACATTAGCGGGAAGAGACTTTGACACCAGAATCTGGTTATAAGCGAGTTAATGGTACAAATGTGGTATCCTGCTGATGCTACAGCTGAAGGTGAGGGGGTGGTTTAGTTTACCGTTAATTAAAGTAAACCTGACCAATCGATTATTTTTAAAGGGAGTAAATACTATATGCGTAAACAATGGAAAGTAATACTATTTACAAGTGTTTTGATGTTAATAACAATAGTCGTAAGTTTTACTCAATTTTCAAACCCAAATGAGAGTAGCCAATTTAATGGCGAGAAGTTTTCAGTAGAACGTGCAATGCAGCATTTAGAAGTAATTGCTGAAGAACCACATCCAGTAGGTTCAGAAGCTAATAAAAAGGTTAAAGACTATATTGTGAAATATTTTGAGTCATTAAATCTACCTGTAGAAATACAAACAAAGGCTATAGATGATGTTCGTGAAGAGAACGAGGAGCTTACTACAGATGCTGAATATCTAGAAAATATTATTGTAAAGATTGAAGGTACATCTCAAGATAATAACGCGGTATTATTCCTTGCCCATTATGATTCCACACCTGAAACACCTGGTGCAGGTGATGATGGCTACGGAGTTGTAACATTAATGGAAACTGCTCGTATTATGAGCCAGTTACCACCGCCTGAAAATACATTGTATTTTGTTTTCACTGATGGTGAAGAAGAAGGTGTACTAGGGGCAACAGCATTAAAAGATCGCAAAGATATTTTTGATAACACACGCATTATGATTAATTTTGAGGCGCGTGGGAATACAGGAGTGCCGATTTTATTTGAAACTACAAATCATGATGCACAATTGGTAAAAGAATTTAGTCATACGGTATCTTATCCAGTAGCTTATTCATTTGCTTCTGAAATGCATAAAAAGATGCCGAACTACACAGATTTTTCGGAATTAAAGAACATACCAAAGCTAGGTTATAATATCGCAAATATTGGTGGTGTTGAAACATATCACACCAAAATAGATACATATGAAAGCAGTGATAGAAATACTATTCGTCACTTTGGTGCTTATGCCATACCATTAGCTGAAAAATATGCCATGCTTTCAACAACTGAGTTTGAAGAGTTAGAGAAAAATCAAAAAGATGCCATTTACTTCCCTCTAATGAAAAATGTCTTAGTCGTATATTCAGACGAAGTAGTTTTCCCATTAATGATATTGCTAATTAGTTTAACAGCTATTGCAACAATCATACTTATTCGTAAAAAAGCTATTAAAATTAAAACATTAGCTCTAGCATTTGGTAGTATGCTGGCAAGCTTTATTGGAGTTGCTGCAATACTTTATGGTTTAGTAAAAATACTAGCTATAGTATTTGATGGTGTTATTGATGATGATGGCTTAATCGTTTTAGGTGACTATGATTATGTAGCCTTTATAGTGCTTATGCTTATCACGATAGTTTTAAGTGCCTTTATTAGTCGTTGGATTAGTAAACATAATAGTGCTATGCATTTTATTATTAGTACACAAGTAATTTGGATAATATTAGCGATTATTACAAGCCTAACATTTAAAGGGATTAGTTATTTATTTGTACTTCCTGCTTTAGTAGGCGTATTTTTAATAATTGTAGCGCTAGTAAAACCACAAGTTATGCTTTCTAATTATCGCTATATAGTAATAGCTAGCTGGACTATTGTAACAACTATTTTATTGGCACCTGTTATCTATATGATTTATATTGCCCAAACATTAAAGTTTGCACCTATTTTAGGTATCTTTGTCGCATTACTAATTATGCCTATAATTGCTGCAATCCAATATAAATCTGCAAAAGCGTAGTCATTCTTTAAAAAAAGTAACAGGAGGTGGATGATGAACTTTTTGGATATTGCTTTAATCATTGTAAACTTTAGTATATTAACTTGGAGTATGTTGCTAAATAAAAATAGTACAAGATGGATGATTGCTAGACTCATTTTATCTATCATTACTGTTTTTACTCATATCGCTATAGAAGGTTATCGTTGGCAAATGATTCCTGCTTATTTATCACCTGTAGTTTTAGGAGCTTACTATGGCTTGACTCGTCGTAAAAAACAAAAAGGAGCACGGGTAATTATAGCTATTAAAATTTTTTTAATAGCCATTTATTTATGTATCACTATTACATTACCTTTACTTATGCCTATGATTAATTTCGAAAAACCAACAGGTCCTTATGCAGTTGGCACAACAGTATATCATTGGGAAGATTCTAATCGAGAGGAATGGTATACAAAAAACCCTAAAGATAAACGAGAGTTAATGGTTCAATTTTGGTACCCTGCAAAAGATGAAAGAAGCAAACCATTAGCATCTTATATTAGTCATGTTGATGAAATTGCAAAAGGTTTAGAGAAAGCTTTTTCTATCCCTGCTTTTACCTTTAAACATTTTAGTTTAGTCAAATCACATGCTATTGCAGATGCCACTTTATCTGATGCAGAAAATACTTATCCAGTATTATTGTTCTCACATGGTTTAACAGGCTTTAGAAACCAAAACACTTTTGAAGTTGAGGAATTAGCAAGTCAAGGCTATATTATAGTAGGTATCGACCACGCTTATGATGCAGCTGCTACAGTGTATCCAGATGGGCGCATTGCTTATTTAAAGTCTCCTAATTTAACCGAATCTGAATGGGATGATCATATTCAGCTTTGGATGGATGATGTTGACTCTGTACTCAATCAAATAGAAAAATTAAATCAAGAAGATGAAAAAGGTCTGTTCACAAAACATCTTGATACTTCTCATATAGGCATGTTTGGGCACTCTTATGGGGGAGCTACTGCTACACAAATGTTAGCTAAAGATGCTCGTATTAAAGCAGCGATTAATATGGACGGCACATTATACGGGAATTTATTACCAGAATCAGGAATAGGGAAACCTTTCTTATTAATGAATGCTCCGGTATTAGAAAATGATGAAGGTTTGCATAATAATGCTTTACGAGATAAACATGCTTTAGCTAATGGCGGTATGTCATTAACAATACCGCATACAGACCATATGAGTTTTACCGATTTTCCACTATTCTCTCCTTTATTACGTGAAGGAGATAGCGACCCTAAAGAAACACACCAAATCATTAATGAATTTAGCTTGGCATTTTTCAACCGATATATTAAGGAATTTGATGACGATCAAGCATTGGAAAAACTCGCAAAGAAATATTCAAAAGTAAATTTCTCGATACACTAATCCAAATTAAAAAGCAGACTGAAAGGGATTAAACCCAACAGTCTGCTATATTTTATTATGCTTCACTAATTCCTTGTGCGAGTAATAATAAAAGCGCTGCTCCAGCTAAACATAGATTAATATTTACGTCTAAAATACTAGCATCAAGTTTTGTCCCAGCCTCATTTTTTACTTTGCAACAGAGTTAGCCAATAGGTATGCTCATTTGGCAAGAAGAATTGCATTCTCAGATGTTTTGAATCCATTTTTAATATAAAATTTTTCTGATGGGAATCCCTTGGAAGTTGTTAACACGATAGTATTTATATCCTGCTTTTTAATGTCAGATTCAATAAGCTCTAGAAACTTGCTCCCTGCTCCTTGTCCTTGGAATTTTTCACTTATACAAAATTGATCAATAAAATATTCCATTCCTTTTAGATATGGCTTTTTTGCGCCAAGGCTCAATCCCACAAGTTCATCGCCTATTTTTAGAACGTAACCAATAAAATAATTGTTTTTCATGTAATTCTCAAAAAAATCTACAACTTGTTTTCTTGACTCATAGACATCATTCCAAGGTTCTTTTGAAAAAGTGTCAATGAATAAATCAACACAATCATCAAGCATGTCGTATTTCATCGAATATAGATCAGCCGCTAATCCCATATATATTTACCTCCATCAAATTTAACGTTTCTTTGATATTAAAGTAAAGTATATATAAACTTCAATTCTATTGCAAAAATTTTCTAATAAATTCAATCTAAGCCAATGTAAAAGGAATTATTTAGGTTACATTTTGTATTCAGAGTATTTTTTTAAAAACTATGATGTTTGTCCAACCAATCTTTGTCAAAAAAAATATATAAAGTTAACCTTATGCTGATCTGCATAATCTTTCTACTTCATCTGGTGGTTAAATAGTTTACAGCACGACGGTTCGCTTTCGGTTGACCAACTTTCAATATAGTTGAAGAGTGCTATTCTTGCAGTAATGAAGGTTAAATATTGATTCTTATATACTTCTTTAATGATTGAATCAATCCATGTTGTATTAAATGTTTTTGAAATGCTTCACTCGTATATTGAGTTTCTGAATCCGTATGCAAAATAGGCCCTTTTGAGGACATAACATCAGAGTCGCAAAGGTATGACTCAAATGATGTAACGAAAAGCGGGAGGGAGGAAGACCTGCTTTTCGCAAGGCTCCAGAAGGTACTAATTGGTATTATTATGTGATTGAACACTGTTGTTAATTTGGAGATTAAAAGTGGTTGGTTCTCTTAATGGACTAACCACTTTTTTATCACAGATTAACGGGCTGTAAGACCCCCACTTCGAGAAGAAAAATTTCACATGAAAGTTTGTCGTTGATACAAACATTGCTTTTATTACTTAGTTAAATAATGGGAGGTTTACAAGGCGAATGTTTTTTCATCTATGGATTTTTTAATTCTAATCGCATTAGAAATATCCAATTTGGGCACAATTAAAAGTAAAAGGAAAAATTAATAAATGGGCAGAAGTACCAACACGTAACGGCTTGACCGGAGCAGAAATCGCAAGCCCAATCCTCGATAAAAACGGACTATATGATGTACCTATCGAAGTAGTTCCTGGAACATTATCTGACCATTATCTGACCATTATGATCTATTAAACCGCGTTGTTCGCTTATCTGAACCTGTATATTATGGCCAATCCATTGCTTTTGTATCAGTTGCAGCACATGAGGTATAGGGCATGCGATTCAGCATCAGCGGTCCTTCTTTATTGGAATCGATTAAGTATGTGATGATTTTCTTCCAAGGAAATAAGGAAGAGGAATAAAAAAATGAAGTATCAAAATTCGTAATCTATTAGGAGGTGTTTCCTTACTCGTTTTCTATACGAGTCAAGGATCATATTGAACGTAATAAATTTATTTTCGATCGCACTATTAATTGCATTAACCGCATTTTTTGTAGCAACAGAATTTGCTATTGTTAAAATCCGCGCTTCCAGAGTTGACCAACTAATTGCTGAAGGAAAGAAGGGGGCTATAGCTGCTAAGAGAGTCGTTACTCATTTAGATGAGTATTTATCAGCCTGTCAATTGGGAATCACGATTACAGCATTAGGTTTAGGATGGCTTGGTGAGCCTACAGTTGAAAAACTATTGCACCCATTGTTTTCCTATTTTGAGTTAAATGAATCCATTACACATGTATTATCTTTTGGGATAGCATTTGCACTTGTCACCTTCCTACATGTTGTTGTTGGAGAACTTGCACCAAAAACCGTAGCCATTCAAAAAGCGGAGGCTGTTACACTTTTATTCTCTGCACCTATTATCTGGTTTTATAAACTGATGTACCCGTTTATATGGTTTTTGAATGGTTCAGCTCGATTCCTTGTTGGATTATTTGGTTTAAAACCTGCTTCTGAGCATGAAGTGGCTCACTCTGAAGAAGAACTCCGTATCTTATTATCTGAAAGTTATAAGAGTGGGGAAATTAATAAGAATGAGCTAAAATATATGAATAATATATTTGAATTTGACGAAAGAATGGCGAAAGAAATCATGGTGCCACGAACAGAAATCGTGACTATTTCTATTAACGATACCTATAGCGATATATTGACTGTTATTAGAACTGAACATTATACAAGATACCCAGTCATAGATAGTGATAAAGATAATATTCTTGGCTTTATCAATGTTAAAGAGTTCTTAACCACAAATCTAACAAACGAAAATTCAGTTGAAGGCTTTAAATTAGAGACATTCATAAATCCTATTATTCGCGTGATAGAAACAGCCCCAATTCATGACTTGCTAGTTAAAATGCAAAAAGATCGTACGCATATTGCCATCTTAATGGATGAATATGGAGGTACCTCTGGATTAGTAACCGTTGAAGACATTATAGAAGAAATTGTTGGTGAAATTAGAGATGAATTTGATGAAGATGAAGTGCCAGCAATTCGAAAGTTAAACGAAAATCATTTTATTTTAGAGTCTAAATTGCTCATTGAGGATGTTAACAATTTATTAGGACTCAATTTATCACAAGAGGATGTTGACACAATAGGCGGTTGGTTCTTGACGCAAAATTTTGAAGCAAGGATTGGAGCAGTGATAGAAACTAAGGGATATACGTTCATGGTACATGAAAGTGATGACCACCATATTATTATTTAGAGGTAAAGAAAATATAGTATAGAAC
>JAEWDX010000229.1 GCA_023389895.1 Bacillota bacterium | reverse complement strand
GCTCCATTACTTGCAAAAGAATTAGGTGGAGACATTTTAATGTCATTTGTAGCTGCAGTTGCCTTTGCGACCATTTTGGCAGTCGTTGCCGGTCTCGTTTTATCAGGTGCTTCCGCCTTTGCCCATGACATTTATGGACAGATCATAAAGAAGGGAAAAGCGACAGAGAAGCAGCAGATGCTAGCAGCTAAATATGCATCTTTAGGGGTGTCGATTTTTTCCATTTTGCTCGCGTTTTTTGCGCAAAATTTAAACGTCGCTTTTCTAGTCTCTTTAGCATTTTGTATTGCTGCGAGTGCGAATCTACCTGTTATTATTTTCACGATATATTGGAAAAAATTTAATACTGCTGGTGCGTTGACAGGAATGCTCTCAGGATTGCTGTCAGCGTTAATTCTCGTTGCAATCAGTCCGAGTGTGATGTCGCCAGTAGAAGGAGCAGCGTTGATTAAAGGGGATCCAATCTTTCCTTTGACCAATCCAGCCTTGCTTTCAGTTCCAATCGGGTTTATTGGCTCTGTTATCGGAACCCTTGTTTCACGGAAACAAGATGCGAAACGATTCGCCGAGGTTGTAGTAAGAGCCAATACAGGCTATCGCGCATAATGATTACAACCATTTGTGGATGAGACATGAGGATAATGTAATTTGTTAAAAATAAAACACGATAAAGCCCTTTAAAGATCGGGCTTTATCGTGTTTTAAAATGTTACAATCCTTCAATGGTTATTTCTTTAGCAGGCAAGAAATCTTCACCCGTATCGAGATAAGTTATCTTTACTTTATCGCCTGCCTGTAAATAGATCGCCATCGGACTATTTTCAGAGGAGATGACGAAGTTCTGCCGATTATCAAGCAAGAAGTTAACAATCGTGAATTCACCAGATTTTTCTTTATAAAATCTTACGACTGTTCCACTTGCTTGTTTTTCTTCAGCCTTTGAGCTTCCATCAACCGAACCGCCGCCCCTTTGTAAGGCTGTTTTATATAGCTTTAGCGCCTCTTTTGGGGTCGTGCCATAAACGGAGATCTCGGGATTGGCTGCAGACACGATGAAATAATTTTGGAGAAATCCATTTGAATCAAGGACAGGTGTTAGCCAGCTCGCTTCACCGTAGAAATTGTAGATGATCGGCATTTGTCCTTTCCATTTCTTTTCAATGAATTTCTTATCGATTATTTGTAAAGCCCCCTGTGAATCCATATAGGAAGCATTTTCACTGCCAGTATAGTAAACAGCTTTTCCTGTTCGTGCATTTGTGAGAGAATACCCGAGCATCGAATCAACGCCCTCTTTTGGGCTTGTAAAGTCAGTAAAATAGTACATTTCACCATCTTGGTCGAAAATCGGACTTACATTGGCTACTGTCGCTTCATCAGAAGGAAGCTTTACATCCTTTTTCCCAAAGACACTGTTCCAAAATCCATGAATATAATTTCCGTAATTGCTATTTTGAAGACTGACGACCTCTGGAGCGACGGCACCATCGATGAATTCAGGAACGTCCTTCAGTGGATGCGATTTCGTTTCTCCTGTTCTCGGATCAACGATAACGATTCCTTTCACCTTAAATCCATTTCGTGCAGAAATATAATCGCCATATGAGCGGATATAATAAGGCTTGCCATCATCATCAATTTCTAACTGGACATCACCATAAAAAATCGTTTGCGGATATTTCATGCGAATATGGCGCCCAATGTCTTTATGGAAAAAGGAGGAAGGTGTGTAGACCATCTCTTCTTTAATAAATTTTGGATTGGCAGAAGAGTCTGTCGCACTAATGGTGAAATAGCCTGGTGTTGTTTTCCCATTTAGCCATTTAAAAAATCCAGAAAATTCAACTGGCGCAATATAAACATACTCTCCATTCACCTTTTGAATCTGCAAATTACCAAGCTCATAATAGCTTGTATTTGGCACTTGTCCAAAGGCTTTCTTCATTTTATTCCGTGCAAATTTTGGCGGGACACTTGCAGGTGTTTTCGTTTCGTCAAAAACTTCAATCTCGGTTTTTACTTCCATTTTTGCTTGATCATATTTTTCATCTGCATTGAAGAGAAAGGCAGAAAGGAATGTTGCCCCGACAATAAGGCTTCCTAGAAATAAAACTCCTTTAATCATTCTCTCTTTTCCCGAGGCAAAAAAAGCACCGATTGCAGTGACAATAATAGCTAAGAACCAGGTGGACGTTAGATTTTGGTCCAGATTTGTTACATAATAAAAGCTAAAAATAGCTGCGACTGTTACGACGGTGATCCCAATCATAAATCCAGTCCTTAGTTTCTTTTCCTTTTTCTTTTCGCTTTTTTTATTTTTTGAAAAAGGTATGAGTACAATGACTGTTACTAACCCAACGATAAGTGAATATATAAGCAGATTCCCCATGAAATCGCTCCTTTACAAATTTATTACTAATCTTAGTACGGATGATTTACATAAAAAGTTTCGAAAAAATTACTGTCACAAATTTGCGATTTATTCGACTTATTAAATAAGAGAGCTAAAGGCAGGTGAAGGGGAGATGGAGAAGAATAAGAATAAGAATGAGCTTGTCATAGAGTGGTATGAACAATATTATGAGGACGTTTATCGGTTTATCTTGTTCATGCTTGGTAATAAGCATAGCTGTGAGGATTTTGTGCATGATACATTCGTCCGTGCATATACAGCCTATGATCGTTTTGACAGCCGCTCCAGTACTAAAACATGGCTTTTTAGTATTGCAAAACATCTTGTTATTGATGAAATTCGCAAGCAAAAACGTAGGAATTTAATGAAAGTGATTCCTTTTAAAAAAGAAATACCATCGACATTTAATATTGAGCAGCATGTAGAAAACAAAGAGCTGGTTATTCAGTTAATGGAGGACATAAAAAATTTAAAGCCAAATTATCGGCTAGTTATTATTTTGATAAAAATAGAGGAAAATTCAACAAAAGAAACGGCAGAAATTTTACAGTGGTCTGAAGCAAAAGTTCGCAAAACTTTATCAAGAGCATTATTCGTTCTAAAAAGTAAGATAGAGATTAAAGGTGGTGAGTATTTTGAACAATTATAATGATAAACAGTGGAAATTATTGAAACAACTTATGCCAACTGAAAACGAGAAAGCTAGATTAAAAGCACGGATTATCGAATCCATCCAAAGTCAATCAACTCATCAAGGGATTAAAAGGGAATATCAGTGGAAGGCATTATTGGCGACATGTTTATTCGTTCTCCTTTGCAGTGGGTTTATATATATATTGATACAGGATGCGGAAGAATCACATACAGCTATATCTAGTTTAAATGAAATAGAAGATATCAGTTGGAATGTGAAAGATATTTTTCCGAAAAAAATAGCGGATGGCTGGGAAATTTATCGAGCAAATGAAAAGATTCCAGTTGGGCAAATTGAGCTTATGTCTGAAGAAGAACAGGCTAATCTAGCAGTGGGGTTGTCGATGTTTGTAAAAGAAGAGCTTGTCGATTTTCCGTACGAAATGACACTGAATATTGAACATGTAAAAATGATGGATACCGCTACTCGCTATCATTTCTTTGTTCCGTATGGAGACGAGAAGATTGTTCATTTTTCTTTTGATTATCCAAAGCTAGAGCATGCAGAAATTTTTCATGTGATGTCGACTGTAAAAATTGCTGGGCTTGCACCTGCAAGTCATCCAGCTGAAGCATATGTTAAACATGGATACGGAAAAATGATTTTCCCTGTTGGGTTAGAACCGTTATCAATTTCATATGAAAAAGAAATTTATGAATGGGAAAATGCAAATCCAACGAGCTTCAAAGCATATTTAGAGAAAATAGCTAGTGATAATGGATTATATGCTTGGAAGAAAGAAGCTGAAGGGGAGCAAGCGGCTACATTCAAATCTCGAAACGAAAAGGAGATTGTAACGATTACATTAGATGGAAAAAGATTAATCTACGAATTTACTAATTTATATGAGGATGAATAAAGAAAAAACCAAAGAATGTTGATTTCACAGCATTCTTTGGTTTTTTTCCCTCGCTGGTTGAGTTTCACTTAAGCCAATTCGCCCTTTCGGCAGGAGAAAAATCCTCGATGTATTTATCCTCGGCTGGGAAATAGCGGTTTTCATACTTTTCTATAATCGCTATGTCGTTGCCAATATAAGTGTCTCTTTTCAGCACTCTTTGTAACCTTTCTTCCTTTGGCACATCTATGAAAGCAACATAATCAAAATAAGGGGCAAGCTCTGTACGTTGTAAAAACACACCTTCAATTATTAAAATTGAGTTTGGTGCCATTTTGATATTTTTAAGCCTATACTGGTCAGCTTGCTTATCATATAATTCAATTTGTTTATCGATACTGTTTCCCTCTTGGACAGGGGCTAAAATTTCCTCGATTAAATAATCATATCTCCATTGTAAATAATAATAGCATTCCCAATCCGCTCTTGAATCGTCATAACGGATTTCATTGCGATGAATAAAATCATCAATGTGTAATAATTTCACTTGGATTCCCTTGTTACTGAGCGTTTGTTCCATTGATTTAGCATATGTCGTTTTCCCTGAACCACCTAATCCATCAATCCCGATTACGAGAATTCCTTTTCTGGCAGGAGAATAAAAACAGTTTAAGATTTCATGGATGACCATTAGAGTTATTCCTCATTATTCGGAAGTGTGCACCCATCATCCGTACAAATCGCATCTTTATTCGAATCAATTGTTAGTTCCTGTAATTTCGGTGCGTTTGTTTCTTCGTCCCATACTTTTTGTAAGGCATTTGAAAATGTTTCCGTCGGTTGTGCACCGGAAATGGCATACTTTTGATTAATGATAAAAAAGGGGACGCCACTTATTTCGTATTGTCTTGCAAGTGCTTCATCATTGCGTACATCATTTGCAAAAGCATTTTTATCTTGAATAACAGTGATTGCTTCTTGACGATCGAGCCCAACTAATTCCGCAACATTTGCTAAAGCGTCCATGTTTCCTAAATCGATCGATTCGGTAAAATAGCCATGAAGGAGCTTCTCCGTTAATTCATGCTCTTTTCCTTTTGTTTTTGCGAATTTAGCTAAGCGATGGGCATCAAATGTGTTGCCATATTTCATATCGTCAAAATGATAAATTAAGCCAATTTCTGCTGCCTGCTTACTAATCCCATCATTTGCTTGCTTTGCTTGTTCAATACTCATGCCATATTTGCTTGCAAGCATTTCATGAATACTATTTCCACTATATTCAGGTGAATTTGGGTCGAGCTCAAAAGCTTTATATTCCACTTCAACCTTATCTTTATGGGGAAAATCGGCAAGTGCCATTTCTAATCTGCGTTTTCCAATATAACAAAATGGACAGACGAAATCCGACCAAACTTCTATTTTCATAAAAAAGACACCTCTTTAAATAAATGATTTCCTTCATATTAGCATACTTGCTTAAGGAAATTCTTAATAAAAGCTCAGCGTTAGAATTTCAGTTTTAAAGGGGGTATCGTTTAATCTCACCTAATAACGGGAAAATTAAGAACTCGCTCTTCTTTCCCCAATATAATAATTGTATAAGTCATTCAGTGAGGATTTACAGCCCGTTAATCTGCAATAAATAAAAGCAATGGATTGAATTAATTTCATAATGTCTTTTCATATGGAATAAACCGAACTCTAGCAATAATATCTACGCAAACCGAGGAATCGAGTCAAATCAAAGGAAAAACTCACTGATTTGACACGTAAACTGAGGAATCGAGTCAAATCAAAGGAAAAACCCACTGATTTGACACGCAAACTGAGGAATCGAGTCAAATCAAAGAAAAAGCCCACTGATTTGACACGCAAACCGGGGAATCGAGTCAAATCAAAGAACTCTAAATTATGATAAAAAGAGTTCTTTTTTGTGTCTGACACCATTTATGGACAAAATTGATTATTTAGTCTTTTTAGGGTGTACAGATAATTTTGTTCTACACTGAGTATAATAATTTTGTTATACTCAGTATAGAACAAAATGGAGGAGATAAAGTTGATTATTCAGATCGAGCCTGCATCTGATGTTCCGATTTATATTCAATTAACGAATCAAATTATAGAAGGTATTGCGAGAGGAAAGATGATTCCAGGAGAAGCACTTCCGTCTGTAAGGACATTCGCCGCCGATCTAGGTGTGAATATGCATACAGT
>JAEWDX010000130.1 GCA_023389895.1 Bacillota bacterium | reverse complement strand
ACATTAAAGAATGCAATAGCTGTCACGCTTACATGTCTGACAAAAAAATCGAAAGTTTTTATGAAGAGCCGAGCTATATGCATTATATCGATAGTGAGAAGAAGATTAATAGACCGATTTCAGTTTCTGAGTATGCGAAGGAAAATACATTCTGTAAAGACTGTCATAGCGAGCGACCAGCAAGTCATAATAAAACATTTGCTTCCAGTCATGGGAAGTTAGCGAGCGAGCAGCAAGAAAAATGTGCAACATGCCATGATTATCAAAAGCCAAGGGATGGAGCGGTCACAACGATTGCATGTGCGAGTTGCCATCCAGCAACCCACAGAAACAATGTTTGGCGAGTACGTCATCCGATCCCATTAGCAGAAAATCAAAAGCTAACAAAAACTTGCTATCAATGTCATTCGGTCAATACTTGTTCGAGCTGTCATAGGGGTTCTGATAACTAAGCCGATAGAGGTGAAGAAATAATGGAAGAAGAGCAACGAATTGTGGAGGAACAAGAAACAAGGGAAAAAGCTCAAGTAAAGAAGAATAAATATTTTACAAAATTACAAGCGTTTTTACTGATTTTTGGAACATTATTTGCTAGCTTAATTGCTGGCTACTTTATTAGTGACAAATTCTTTTGGTCTAATATTGACAAGAACCGATTAAATGATCAACTAGCTTATTATAAGCAAATGGCTGATGCTGACCCGAGTAATCCGAAGCATCGAGTCGATTTAGGATATACGTATTTTCTCAAGGGAAATAATGAAAAGGCCATTAAAGAATATTTCGCTGCACTTGATCTAGATGACAACTATTATAGTGCTTACCTCAATTTAGGAATCGTTTACAATGATGAGGAACGTTTAGATGATGCCTTACTACAATCGCAAAGAGCGATAGAAATCTCACCGAGAGATTATAAGGGTTTTTTGTTGCAAGGAAGCATTTATCGTAAATTGAAAATGTATGACGAGGCAATAAAGTCATTAGAAGAAGCTAATATCCTCATGGCAACAAATACGGATATTATTTATGAAATCGGCCGCGTACTGGAGGATCAAGGCAATCTTTCTGAGGCAGAGGAAATATATAAAGATGCATTAAATTATGATCCGCTATATAAACCAGCGGTTGAGGGGCTTGAAAGAATCGCAGAGCAAGATAAGGACAACAACTAAGGAGGCTAGGTACCATGAAGAAAAAGACAACGTATATTTGGATGGCAATAATGGTCCTGCTTTCCATTTGTTTGTTTGTAGGGATTTATCTATTTAACTTGCAGAACAAAGTAAAGACGATTGCCTCAGCGGTTGATCGGGATGGTCCGCCTGCCTTCATGCACGCTATCTACGGTGACTTCAATGAATCATTAGATAAGCCGATGGATGTTGCCAAGATTGGAGAGTTCCTCTACGTGACCGATACGAATAATAAGCGCGTGCAAGTATTTGATCTTTCTGGAACAGCCGTCTTTATGTTCGGGCAATCTGGCAATAATGAAGGCGAGTTCCGTTTCCCATATGGAATTACGGGAGATACGGAAGAGAATATTTATGTCGCAGATATGTATAATGGCAATATTTCCATCTTCAATCGCGATGGTGAATTCATCCGCTACTTTAAGGAAAGCGGCGATGAGAAATTAATTAATTCACCTGGGGGCTTGCGGATATTTAATGACAAACTCTATGTAACCGATATTAAGGAAAACAAAGTATTTGTTTTCAACCTTGAAGGTGAAAAGCTCTTAGAAATCGGGAGTGTTGGAAGGGAAGTCGGTGAATTCCTTGCTCCTAACGCCGTTACGATTGATAAACAAGAAAATATCTACGTTACTGACTCTGGGAATAATCGGGTACAGGTTTTTGATAAAGACGGAAATTTCCTTCGCATTGTCAACGGTTCTGATGACGGCACAGGCGAATCGAATTTTATCAACCCAAGAGGAATCGGTGTTGACTCAAGAGGGATTCTCTATATCGTCAATAATTTATCCCATTACGTATATGGCTTTGATGCAAATGGCAAGAAATTATTTCAATTCGGTGGCATGGGTGATTCAAACGACCAATTCTATCTCCCGAATGGCCTGTATATTGATGAAAGAGATGAAATCTTCATTACCGATACTTTAAATGAGCGAGTGTTGTTTTACTACTAAACTTAAATCATTTGCACTTAAGGGAGGTGGTATGTTTTCATGAAAAAAGTTCACCTTTCATTTTTATAGTGAAGGTGAGGTACAAACGAAGTACATTTGCTTTATTTGTTTTTATTCAACATTTTTAAGAAGGAGGATTATAATGAAAAAACTAAGATTTAGTTTTTCAGCTTTAGTAGCACTATTTCTATTTGGTATTCTTAGTACAGCAGTATTGGCTGCACCACCTGCTAGTGTAAGTGGAATTGTCAGCGGTCCTGTAGATGAAACAACTATTAAAGTTACTTGGAATAAAGCAACAGGTGCTACTGGATACAATGTATGGTGGGATGGAACCAAGGTGGTTGACAATCAGGATGTCCTTGTTTACGTAGCAACTGGCGTTATGCCAGGGGAAAAACATAAGTTTGAAATTGAAGCAGTAAATGCTGATGGGCCATCTAAGAAGGTAGTAATTGACGCTATCCTTGGCCTAAACCAAGATTTTGAAGGTAAGGATTCAACACCTGTTGGACATATTAACTCAAACCAAACAGGCTTTGGTACATCTGTTAATGATGGTAGTACAGCAGGGGCAGTCGTTAAATCAAAGGATATGGTTGATAATAAAGGAAATGATGGAACGCATAAAACACATGGAGATTACCAAAACAATACGAACTCCTGTGCAAGTTGTCACCAAACACATACATCTTCAGCTGGAAAGTTATTATTCAAAGATGGCACACAAGCAACTTGTACATCATGTCATGATGGAACTTTAGGTTTCTATGATGTATTTGGTACAGGTCATGATGCTGGTGCTGGCGCTGGTACATTTGGTGGCGATCCAATTGACGGAAATGCATCAAGCCATATGGCAAATGGAACAGTTGCTGTCAAAGCTGCTCCAGGTGGAAATAAAAATGCAACAACAGGTAGTTGGGCTAGTGATTTCACTTGTGCAAGCTGCCACAGTCCACACGGTTCATTCAGTGATCGTTTATTGAAGGTTGATCCAAACGGAATGGCTAGTACAAAAAAAGAATTAGGTGGAAATCTTCAGGAAAATGTGGGGGCACTTGCTTTAAGCGTTTCAGCACCTATCACAGATACTGCTGTTAATGCACTAGGTAAGAATACTTCGGCAGTATTTAAATATGTAACTATAGGTGCTGGTGAAAACGCTGATCCCGCTTCTCTTTTTTATAAAGATCCAAATGCAAAAGATGGAACATATGCTTTAATTATCTACTATAAAGAGGGAGCTGCTTGGACACAAGGCACTTTGTTAAAGGTGGGAAATACTGGATTACCAGCATTAACTGGTGCTCAATATAACGGTGAGAAAGGGTATGTTGTATTCACAAACCCAATCGATCCATCAACTATAAATGCAAATATTGCTAAACCTTACATTATGAAATTTACTTTTGCAAGCAAAGGTATAGATGCTGCTACTGGAGTAGATGTCAAGGAAACGACTGGAGTAGCATCAGGTGATTCACAAGGATTTTGTCTAGCTTGTCACACTGATTATAAGGGTGGTAAGGGTTATGAAAGTGCGTGGGATAAAAATGATAAAATCTGGGCTCACAGTATTTCAGGGTCAGGTCGTACTTGTGTGACATGTCACTACTCCCATGGTACAGATGTTTCGATTATGAAAGATGCTTTAGGTAGAGATCTTGCAAAAGTAGAAGCAGATTTTAAAGCTCAAGGTATAGCTGACGCGGATGCTAAAGAGAAAGCTAGAGAATACATGGTAGATAAAAACGTATCATCTGCATTGAAGAAATACACAAATATGACAAGCTGTTGGGCATGTCATAACAGCACTAGGAGCGATCAGTTTGTTGACTCACCAAGGGATCTTGATCATCCAACTGGAATGCCAAAATAATAGTAGCATCATCTAAAAAACAATTATTTCATGCCCGAAATAATTGCTTAGATACTACTGTGGAAACCTTAGTAACTATCATAAATGATTTTGAAAACATAAGTCAAATATTTTAGAGAATTAAACTTACATTTTAAGAAAGAGGATGGTCAGCATGAAGAAAAAACAAAATTATAGGTTGGTGACAATTTATATCACTATGGTTTTTCTTCTTGTCGCATCCCCTTTCTTGATTTCTATTAATAATATTGTCAACGCCGTTGTCGTTGAAGATATTGAGATTGGAAGTTCAGTTGAAGAGAATGATTCTAGCAATAATGATGAAATGAAGCCCGATATTCCTCCTGTAGTAGAGGAAAAAGTTGAACAAGATGAGGAACAGACAGCCCTGATCAATCCTCAGGACGTTGCCCCTTTGGAAGTGACGATTGTATCTCCAGAAGAAGATGATTTATTCAATGATAAAATCGTAACGATTTCTGGAACAGTAGTTGTCCCAGAACTAGAGATAGAGCCAGATCCGGAAGGTGAACTAGATCCAGAAGGTGAGCTAGATCCAAACGGTGAACCAGCTCCAGACGGGGGATCAGATCCAGACGGAGTACCAGATACGAATATTGTTCCAGAGCCAGCAAGGATGGCTAGCCAAAAACGCATGTCAAAATTGAGAATTTCAACGTTAATGGAACACGATGCTGTGACAGATGGTGTTACCGAATCTGAAACCACGCCGGAATTAGAAAGTACGCCTGAGTCAGAAAACACACCGGAATTAGAAAGTACCCCTGAGTCAGAACTGGGAAATCGAGCCGGTTCGACAGAAGTTACGATCGAAATATATGAAAAAGTTGAAGCTGAAACTGATGGGAAAATGCTTGGGATAGTTGAAGTGAATGGAACCGGTGAATGGTCTTTCACTCCTGAATCTGAAGATGGTGATGAAGATGTCTTTTCAAATGGGGAGCATACGATTTATGCAATCGTGAAAGATGAGTTAGGTAATTCGGCAGAGTCTAATAAAGTCACTTTTTCGATTGATACAATAAGACCGTTTGTGTGGATTCAAAATCATCCTTATGATCTACGAGAGGATGGGGCTGAATTCATTTCAATTGAAGCTGACAATCTCGTTACCTATGAAGAATCAACAGATGAAAAGAGCGAGACAGAGGAAAATGAGGATGCTCCAAAGATTAGTTGTCCTCCACCAATGCCAAATATGACTCGTGTTTGTTTAGATACGACGATTGTTATATTTGTTGAAGATAATAATTCTCTCTATGAAGAAAATGGAGAAATCATTGATAATTTGAAAGTTACGGATAATAACAAACCATTAATCCGTTTATATAGTAGTGACGATAATGAAGAGATTGAATACAAAATCGAAACAACTGAAGTGAAACTTGTAGATGAAGAACAAGAAAAAAAGCTGGTAAAAATCACGTTAACTCTTCCAAAAGATGAAGATAATCACAATGAAAAATGGTTGAAGCCGTTTACAACGTATTATGTTTCAGCTGGTGCGATAATGGATAAAGCAGGCAATCGTGTTCATGCTCGCATCTGGAAATTTACAACAGGAAATGAAACAGATGGAGTTGTTTTTGATGAGCGAGACCCACATGGGAATTATAAGGACAATGTCAATTTCTGCGTGAATTGCCATAGCGCCCATGCTGCTGAAAAAGAAAAATTAATAACAGGGAAATCTCCAAGCAAGGAAGCTTATTTCTGCAATAGCTGTCATGATGGTACAGTTGCACAGCCAGAAATGCCGCAAGCACCTGAAATTGTGCAGAAGGATTACAATCATCCATCAAAAGTGTATGAAAAGGATGAGGACTCAGGTGAACACATAGCAGTTATCAAGGACTTATCTGGAGATAACGGCTCTTGCTCTACCTGCCATGATTCACATTTAACATGGAGCGAGGAGAATCCGAATTTATTGAAGTCACATTATATCTTTCCAAATCATGAACCAGTTGAAGGGTATGATTTGGCATTTGATAGTCAAGTAGTATTATGTGAGTCTTGCCATTATGATGGTAGTGAAATGACGATGAGGAACGGTGAACAAGTAAGGAACGGTTATAAAGTGAAGAATGCTTCTGATAAGGGCGTCATTTATGAAGTGTATCAGTATAAAGGTTCTTCCACACTTGAAGGCAAAGTAGAAGCTGAAGAAGCTAGGGATGCAAACGATTATTCCCTCTGTCTTCGCTGTCATTTCAACCCAGATACAAACAATATCAACCCAGATATAAAAGATATCAACCAATACTATTCGGATCTGGATTCAGGGCACTTTATTAAAGCAGAAAAAGTAAAGGATCGCAGTCCATTTAGCTTATATATGCCTTGTGCAGAATGCCATGATACACATGGGGCTTCAAATAAAAAGCTCTTAAAAAATGAACTTGGACATGAAAATCCAAAAGAATTTACCGGTACAGGTGATATAGACTGGACACCTGAACGTGAAAGAGAGTTTTGCTTAACCTGTCATAATACGAGTAGTGTTGATAAAAAGACGCTTATCTTTGGTATCGAGGCGAAATTTGATGAGCATGGTGCTGGTCAAGCTTGTTCCACGTGTCATGGCGGTGATTCGAAGACATTTAGCGAAACGGTACATGCCCCACAAAAATTGAGTAAATAACTAAATACCTTATAAGAAAAGAGACAAATTTGTCTCTTTTCTCAATGATATCGCCTTTTACTAACCCTATGATGATTAGATTCATAAATACATATTATGGAGGGCAACAATGAAAAGAAAACTATCCATCTCTTTTATCATTACACTGTTCATGGTCAACATTATTTTCGTATTTCAACCTGCGCAAGCGGCAGAGAATTTCCAAGTAGAGAGCTTTCCTTATTCCGATATGCAAATCCAAGTGATGCCGGAATTCGATAATCCTGCTGGCTGGAATGAGGATGAGCCTTCATTGCTTGTCGGCTATTATGGAACAATTGTCAATAAAAGTGGAAACGACTATGACGGTGTGATTGAATTTCCAATCCCATTAGATACTCCTGATTTTCAGCTTTATTTAGCTGCTGAGTTTCAAGAGACAGATCAACCAGAAGTACAATTAGCTTATGAAATTGATCAAGAAAAAGGCGTTGTTAGCTGGAAACCAACGAAACCAATTAAGAAGGATGAAAGCTATCAATTTGTGATTGAATACTATGCAAATCCATTTACAGTTGCAGAACAAAAGTCCTTTACCTTTCACTTTGAGGCTGAGTCGATCTACGAGAAAATCGATGTTCTTTTTCTAGCACCATTTAATTCTGAAGAATTTACAGTTGATAAAGAAGGGGCAAGCATTTCCAAAAGTGAGTATGGCGAAGAAATTTATCAATACGGATTTAAAGATGTAAAAGCTGGCGGTGTTTATGATTTCGTCATTACATATAAGAAGGGTGATAATAAACCAACGCTTGCGGTTATAAATTCTGGACAGATTCCAAATGATGATACCCATGCTGGTGTTCAATCTGGTGAATCTGCTACCGATAGCCAAGGAAGCGGAAGTAAAAATGCCCCGATTATTGATACAATTGGAGCGATTATTATTGGTTTCGCTATTATTATTGCCGGTGTAATCGTATTTCTAGGCTTTAAAAAGAGTAATAAAAATAATGCAACGATCCATCATCAAAATGGAAGTGCAAGCGAAAATCTTGATAAATCAGAACAAAAGAAAAAATTAAGACAGCAACTGCTACAAGGAGAAATTGATCAGCAAACATATGATGATGAAATGAAGAAGCTTTATTAGAGGTTGTGTGAAAGAGTAAAACAACTAATGTAGTGGGTGGATTAAATGTATTTGAATTAGAGGATGCTTTTGAAAAAGGTCAATTGACTGAAGCTGAATATTCAGAAAAAACGAAAGCATATAAGCATCACCTCGTAAAGGTAAAAATGAGTTTAAGAGATTATATTTAATAAATTGAATGAGGTTCTACTTTATTCCGTTATTAAAATCTAGTGTAACAACCTAGATTTTAATAACGGATTTTTTTTGCTCATAAAATGGTTAAAATTTATTATTGCAATATACTATAATTGAAGTTTAGACTAAAATTATATTTGAAATATTTTTGAAATAATTGAAACATTTCACGCGAAATAGCGTACTATTATATTGTAAGGGGAAGGAGGGAGATAGTTGGAGCAGAGAAAGAGCAGCAAGTTTAGAAAGTTTCTTTTTTTATGTGCTTTTTTAGTAATTATTTCATCTACGGGATGTGCAGGAAAGAAAACTGTGGAGGAGCATCGTGAATCAAAGCTCAACAATACAGTAATAAAAGATGCTATCCCTCATTCGTTTACAAATGGAGATATTATTGCACCGCTAACAATTGAAAAGGGGCAATTTAATGCCATTCGCGGCTGGTTAAATAATGAAACCATTATTTATCAAACAAACGTTGAGCAAGGCTCTTCTGTATATACATATAATCTATTTACGGGTGAAACAAAGCTGCTGTTTGAAAGTGAGGCTCCGATTGCAACAGTACTAGCAAATCCCGCTGGGAGCAAAATATTAATTCATGCGGCACCATCAACATATGAGGGTGAAATAACGATTATTGATTTGGATGGCCAAGAATTAATGAAAAAGAAGCTTGAAGCATTTGATTTTGAATTTAAATGGAATCCTTACGATGAAGATACTCTCCTTATTTCTCTCTTTACGGAAAATTGGGATTTCACTACACTTCAATTAAATGTGGTTCTGAAAGAGATTTCCGAAGTATCATTGAAGGAGCCATTCGCCTATTGGGTAGACGAGAATGATGTACTTTATTTAAATTGGAGTGATGCCTCGTTATTTGCTCCACTAATGAAGAAATCACTTGTGAATGCATCTGAAACAATGATGCTTAATGAAATCTATTTTGTAGAGACAATAAAGAACTTGGTCATGACGATAACGGTTAATCAAGAACAGAAGGAGCAGGCTGTTTATTCATTCCTCACGAGTGATTTTCATCAGCTATCATCTTTCTCAATTCCGCATTTGGCACGTTTTTCTGATTGGTTTATCCCTTTCTCTTCCTTTGACTCTGACAATCATTTCTTTACATTTAAGCCGCTTTATAGCACGGATGTTGACGAATATCGTGAAGGATTTCAGCTTATCTCGTTTGATATATTGGAAAAGAAAGAAATGGTTTTGTTGGAAGATATGAAGAATGAACCACTAAGCTGCTCTCCAAATGGGAAATATTGTTTGTATGGCTTCTATTTAGAGAAACTAATTGATGTTGAAATGAAGCAGATTATTCCGCTTGTGGAGCAGAGGTTATAAGCAGGAAGCTTTAAAAATGTCGCAAATAAAAACCCAAGAATGTTGAGCATTCTTGGGTTTTACTTTCTTAGTTTTTGGGCTGAAAGACCAATGATAGGACAGCCCCCCTTGCGCATTTTTAGTGCACTGCTGGGTAGCCGCTTGTAATTAATGTCATTAAAGCGAAACCACCGAATACAAGCAATGAACATGCTGCTAACACGAAACCAAGGATATTTTTGTTTTTAAGTGCGCTTAGTGCGGCAAATGCTGCTAAAATAGCAACTAAAGCAAAAATAATAACTAATCCCATACTGTAC
>JAEWDX010000115.1 GCA_023389895.1 Bacillota bacterium | reverse complement strand
GACTATTACCAAGTGAACCTACAAAATTACTAAAAGAAATAAAGCCGAATATTAAGATTGTTGAAATAGATGGATCGGGTCATTATATTATGTTAGAAAAACCGGTGGAGTTATACAAAGCATTGATTGAATTTATCCAAGAGGTCCAACATCAAACAGTTTAAAAATGGAGAAGGGAAGGGGAAATAGGGAATTAATAATGATGTAATTATATGCAGATAACATTTTTAAGGAGTGTGAAGAAGAAATGGGATTATATAAAAAGCGCAATGACGGTAGTGAACATCCTTCTATGTTAGGACCTCTAAAATTAAGATTGCCATTCATTCATTATAAGTTTGAATATCCTGATTGGATTCAAGGAGCCATTTTATGTGTAGTTCCGATGGGAATTACTGCAGTAATGATGGACGTGCTTGGAATTCCATTTGAATTAGCGATTGCCTTTGTTGTTATTAACAACTTTCTTTATCTTCTTCATACACATTTTGGTGATCCTTCTGTTGCAGGTTGGATTACGGCAGGAATTCCATTATATGTTGGGTTTCTAGTTGGATTTCCAGAAGGGGAAGCAAGAATTTTAGCTTTAATCGCACTTCAATTAACAGTAGCTGTCTTATTCTTGTTAATGGGAATTTTTAGAGGGGCAGATGCATTAGTTAAGCGGTTGCCACTTTCACTTAAAGCAGGTATTCTACTTGGCGCTGGATTTGCAGCAATCTTTGGAGAATTCTCAGCAAATGGAAGAGTTTGGTCTATGCCAATCACTATTTTGCTCGGTGCTGCCTTTGGATTTTTTATGATGTTTTCCGAAACAGCAGAACCGTTACGAAAGAAATATTCATTTTTCAAATACGTTGCCCAATTTGGAATTGCAATCCCATTTGTTTTTGCCTATATTATCGGCCTGCTAATTGGAGAGGTTAAATTTCCTGAAATAACATGGAGCTTTGTTCCGCTCCCAATAAATGAAATTATTGCAAATTATAGTGTTTTCGGATTAGGCTTTCCTCCAGTAGATTATTTCATTAAAGCATTTCCGTTAGCTGTTGCTGCTTATATTATTGCTTTTGGTGATATTTTAGTAGTTAGTTCGCTAATAAATAAAGCAAATGAAGTTCGTAAAGATGAGAAAGTTTTCTTTAGTGCAAGTAGAAATAGTATCATTGTTTCTATTCGAAATTTTATTCAAGGTATTTTTATGCCGTACTTACCTTTATCGGGTCCACAATGGACGGGTGGCCAAGTATTAGTGATTAACAGGTACATGAACAATGAACGCAAACAAGTTGATAGTTATTGGGGAGGCGCGACAGGAATTTATTGGGGAATGAGTATTGCTCTTATGCTAGGACCTGTCGTATCTATATTTAAACCTGGAATAAATATTGGAATGGCATTAACAATGTTAATACAAGGGTATTTATGTGGTTACTTAGCAATGGATATTTTAAAAGAAAGAGGCAATTTGGAAAAAGGAATTGCCGTCATAATTGGAGCTGTCCTTGCGACTAAAGGTGCTACTTGGGGTCTTGGTATAGGAATTGTATTATGGCTCCTTCTTGAGAAAAACTGGCTAAAGGATTCAAAAGACAATGATTCAAATGAAACAATGACAGCTTAATAAAGTAAAACTTCAATCTGTTGAGGTTTTACAGCCTATTAATCTGCGATAAATTTGCGAGTATAGAAATCAGAATGTTATGATAATAAGAAAGGGAGTGGTTCTTCTCTCTTTCTAATTTATTCTGTTTGGAGGTTTTCATATTGTTATATATTGATGGTCAATGGATAGAATCAGAATCTAAACATTGGTTTTCTGTTAAAAATCCTGCAAATGGTGAAGAAATCGGAAAAGTGGCTGACGGAAATAGGAGCGATGCTCGGATGGCGATAGAGACAGCTTCTGAAAGCTTACGTTCATGGTCAAAACTGACAGCGTATGAACGCTCAAGCTATTTATATAAAGCATATGAAATCATGATGGAGCGGAAAGAGGAACTTGCTCGTTTAATGACGATAGAACAAGGTAAACCTATTAAGGCTGCGCGAAATGAAGTCCAATATGGAGCAGATTTTCTGTTATGGTATGCTGAAGAAGCAAAAAGAATTTACGGTGATATTATTCCAGCTCCTAGAAGGGACCAACGGTTTTTAGTTATTCGACAGCCCGTTGGAGTAGTAGGGGCTATTACACCATGGAATTATCCAGTTTCAATGATTACTAGAAAAGTTGCTCCTGCTTTAGCGGCTGGATGTACGATCGTACTGAAGCCTGCTGAACAAACTCCATTATGTGCAAGAGAAGTAATTCGGGTTCTTGCTGATGCTGGGATTCCACATGGAGTTATAAATTTGATCTCTACCTCTAAACCTGAAGATATCGGTGAAGAATTATTAACAAATCCCGCAGTAAAAAAAATAACCTTTACTGGATCAACAGAAGTTGGAAAGGTGTTAGCTGAAAAGGCAGCTAGAAATGTGAAGAGAATTTCGATGGAATTAGGTGGGCATGCTCCATTTATCATTTATGACGATGCTGACCCAGTTCATGCTGCTAAAGGTGTTGCATTGGTGAAGTTTCTAAATACAGGGCAGGCCTGTATTAGTCCTAATCGTATATTTGTTCATCGTTCAATAGCCGAACAATTTATGCAAACGCTTATAGAACGGGTAAGTAAATTGAAAGCAGGGAATGGGCTAGAAGAAGGAATAAATATCGGTCCTCTTGTAAATGAAGAAGCAACAGAGAAGGTAGATCGGCAAGTAAAAGACGCAATTGAAAAAGGGGCACGCTTGGAGACTGGTGGTTATAAAATGAAAGATAATGGACTAGATAAAGGACATTATTATGCTCCGACCATTTTGTCTGGTGTTAACAGTGAAATGAGGATATATAGAGAAGAAACGTTTGGACCTGTTGCCCCAATCATTCTTTTTGACTCTGATGAGGAAGTAATGGAGATGGCTAATGATACAAACTATGGTCTTGCAGCCTATGTATATACGAATAGTTTATCAAAAGCAATGAGAGCATTTGAAGAGTTGAACTTTGGAATAATTGGTATAAATGACATAAACCCAACTTCTGCCGCAGCTCCTTTTGGAGGAATGAATGATAGCGGATTAGGTCGAGAAGGGGGGAGAGAAGGAATCGAAGAATACTTAGAAACGAAGCTTGGAGGATTTTCACTTTTTTTATAAAGATACTCGTGAGAACTGCGTTTAGGGACATATATTGGGAACAAATTAAAAATAACGACCACCAGTGATAATAACTGACGGTCGTTATTTTTAATTATAGCTGATATGCCTCCAAAATTGTACCAGTGCCAGCATCGGCAATAAATTCATACTGCTCCATTTCTTCTCCGGTCAGTCTTGAAATTCCGCCGCGATATACTTTGTATTGCAGTTGATCCTTTTTATAATCTTCCGCATTCATTAAGATCCAGGAACCACTGATAGGGCCGCTTTTTTTGAAAGTTTCTTTAGCCATTGATAAAGCTTTGTCAGGAGAAATCGCTGTTTTTTGTGTAATAATTTCTTTAGCGGCATATCCTCCAACTAAACCTACAGCAACTCCTAATAAAAATGATTTCCAATTCATAAGCATCCTCCGTTTTTACCATATGTATAAAAATTTTAAGACTTTGGCGCTTCCGCTTTTCTAATTATCTCTATCTTATCTTATCAAACATCTTCGAAAACAGAAATAGTGGTAACTTGAATAAAAAATCTGTAATATAAATGATATACCTTAATTATCAAACAAAGGAGTACTTATTATGAATGAAAAAACATTACAGCTTTTTAAAACATTGACCGAAATACCTGGGGCAGCAGGAAATGAGCATCTTGTACGCAAGTTTATGCGCGAACAATTAAGCCAATATACAGATGAAATCATTCAAGATAAGCTGGGAAGTATTTTCGGTGTCAAAAGAGGCGATGAAAACGGACCAACGATTATGGTTGCCGGCCATATGGATGAGGTTGGCTTTATGGTTACTTCCATTACGGAAAATGGAATGATTCGCTTTCAAACACTTGGTGGTTGGTGGAGCCAAGTGCTACTAGCTCAACGAGTCCAAATTATGACAGATAACGGACCTGTAATTGGTGTGATCGGTTCAATTCCTCCACATTTATTGGATGAAGCAAAACGCAGCAAGCCAATGGAAATAAGTAATATGCTTATTGACGTCGGTGCAGATGACCGTGAAGATGCGAAAAAAATAGGGATTAAACCAGGTCAGCAAATTGTGCCGATCTGTCCATTCACTCCGATGGCAAATGAAAAGAAAATTCTCGCTAAAGCTTGGGATAATCGCTATGGATGTGGTTTAGCGATTGAACTTTTAGATGAAGTAAAGGATGAGAAATTGCCAAATATTCTATACTCAGGAGCGACAGTTCAGGAAGAAGTTGGGCTGAGAGGAGCACGTACAGCAGCAAATATGATTAATCCTGATCTTTTCTTCGCGTTAGATGCGAGTCCGGCAAATGATATGTCTGGCGATAAAAACGAGTTTGGCCAACTAGGTAAGGGAACATTATTACGAATCTTAGACCGTTCAATGGTTACACATCGTGGTATGAGAGAGTTCATACTAGATATGGCTGAAACAAATAAAATTCCTTATCAATATTTTGTTTCACAAGGGGGAACAGATGCTGGACAAGTTCACCTGTCAAATGAAGGTGTACCTAGCGCAGTCATCGGAATATGCTCTCGCTATATTCATACTCATGCATCTATTGTTCATGTTGATGACTATGCAGCGGCTAAAGAACTTTTAGTGAAACTTGTGAAAGCTTGTGATCGGACGACGGTTGATACCATTCGCCAAAATAGCTAATTAATCTCGAAAAGGGCAGCATTTCTGTTGCCTTTTTTCATGGAAATAAAACAAAAAAAGGTGTGGAAAATGAATGGAGAAGAGCAACCAAGCACAAATAAAAATTATGATTGGCTCGAAAAATCCTGCCAAAATTAAGGCTGTTCAAGCGGCTTTCCAAAATGAGCGGGTAGAGCTTATTTCCGTAGATGTTCCATCAGGAGTAAGTAATCAGCCTTTTTCAGATGAAGAAACGATTAAAGGAGCAATAAATAGAGCTTATGCTGCAGTTGAAAAAGGAGATGGAGACATTGGAATCGGTCTAGAGGGTGGTGTTCATGAAACAGAGTATGGAATGTTTCTCTGCAACTGGGGAGCAATTGCCGAATGTGGAAAGCCCGCAATTATTGCAGGAGGAGCAAGAATCCTTCTTCCAGAAGCCGTTGCAAGTCGTCTAAGGATCGGCGAAGAGCTTGGTCCTGTAATGGACGATGTTACTAACAAGGAAGAAATTCGAAAAAACGAGGGCGCTGTAGGCATTTTTACAAATGGACAAATTAGTCGTGTTGATATGTTTACTCATGTGATGAAGCTATTAGTCGGTCAATATGAATATCGGAGAAAAGACTGAATTCATTTTTTTTACAAAATGTAGGGTTGTCAGATGAATGTTAACGATTGTATGATAGAAAAGGAGGATAAATTTCCTATCAAGGAGGAAAAAGGAATGAAAAAACATTCGAAGGCGATTTTTCTCTTGCTTTTTGCTGTTTTAGTACTTAGTGCTTGTTCTGCCTCTTTAAAAGAAGAACAAAATACAGCTCTTGAAAAGGCACGTGAATTATTTAAAAGCGATTCGAAAAAAACAAATCATAAAAATGACGATATCGAGTTTTATCTCCCTTTTGGCTATGAAGTAAAGGAAGAAAAACCAAACAATGTCATTTTTAAAAATGGTTCAAAAACATTTATTCTTTTTTACAATCAGCATGAAGATCGTAGTAGTAAAGTTGTTTATGAAGCAACTTTAAACCAGGATGAATATGAGATAAATGAAACTTTTTCGGAAAATGGACGATTTGGATATGTATTAATTAATCAGATTGATAAGGAGCTAAACGAGCTAGTTATTGGGGTTGGTGGTGTAAAGATTACAACCGAAATCAAAACAAAGAGCTTATCTACTGAAGCTGCTGCAATGATCGAAATCGCGAATTCCGTTAAGATGAAAGATTAGAGCAAAGGAATAACCTTGGCTTTAATTCTTTCATTTTTTTTATTGCATTTTGTTGGTTTAGTGTTATAAGCTTGTTATGATCTGAATAGATAAGGAAAAAAGTGATTCAGTTTGATGATCTACATAGGAGGAGACAGAAATGAAAAAGCTTGAATCTATCGAGCAATTTGAACAACTAAAAGACAATGGCAAGCATATTTTTATGTTTTCAGCGAATTGGTGTCCTGATTGTCGTGTAATTGAACCAATTTTACCAGAAGTAGAAGCAAAATATAAAGACTATACATTTATTTATGTTGATCGCGATGATTATATCGACCTTTGCATCCAACTCGATGTTTTCGGAATTCCAAGCTTTATTGGTTTTCACGATGGGCAGGAAGTAGGAAGATTTGTTAGTAAAGATAGAAAAACACAAGAAGAAATCGAGAATTTTATTGAAAAATTAGCGAAATAAAGATTGTAAATCCTCCATTCTTTAAGATGGGGGATTTTTCATGTACAATTAATTTGATTAAATCCTAATCGCTAAAGGAGAGATTTAGTTGAAAATGGATAGTATAAAAATGAAAAAGGAATTAGAAAAACGCTTAATTCATGTAAATCGAAGCTTTTCTTTTGATAAGAAAAAAGATGAGCTCAGAATAGAAAATAAACAAACAGGAAAAGGAATTACTATTTCGCTGCCAGGAATTATTGCAAAATGGGAATTGCAAAAAGAAAAGGCAATTGATGAGGTTGTCTATTATGTTGAAGAAGGACTTCAGGCGATGGAAAAGGATATGAAGCTTTCAGGAGCTGAAAAAAATATTTTTCCAGTTATTCGCTCCACTTCTTTTCCGATCGAGTCTGAAGATAAGATTCCGTTTCTAACAGATGAGCATACAGCAGAAACAAGAATTTATTATGCACTTGATTTAGGAAAGACGTATCGCCTAATTGATGCGAAAATAATGGAAAAGGAAGGTTGGATTCCAGAAAGAGTGAAGGAGATGGCGTTATTTAATGTCCGCTCTTTGAAAACAGATGTGAAAAAGGATACGGTTGCTGGGAATAGCTTTTATTTTTTGAATTCGAATGACGGCTATGATGCAAGCAGAATTTTAAATGAAGTATTTCTAAAAAGGATGGAGCAGCAAATGAGTGGGACAATGGCGATCGCTGTTCCCCATCAAGATGTATTGATTATTGCGGATATTATGAACGAAACGGGTTATGATGTTCTTGCTGAAATGAATATGAGCTTTTTTGCGAGCGGTCATGTGCCAATAACGGCATTATCCTTTCTTTATGAGGACGGGGAACTTGAACCGATTTTTATTCTTGGGAAAAATCGGAAGAAATGATGATTAACGAAGAGTAGTGTGAAGGTCACTTCAGCTATATTGCTTATGAATGACGGCGAGTTTTCTTTATCCGTCTATTTTTTCTACAAATTTCATGAAATACTGATAAAATAATAAAGATAGAAAGTGGGAAAGAGTTGGTATAAATTGAGTTGGATAAAAAAGTTTGTACATATTTTTAAAAATGAAGAAGAGGATAACGAACAAGATCCTGTAAATAGAGAAACTGAAAGGAAGATGGAGTCGAGTAGCGAAACGGATTCTTTAAAGGATATGAATGCGCGAGTTATGTATCAATATCCAAAGGGACAATTTCGCTTTCCGCTCATTCCTGATGAAAATCTTGAATCAAAGCCAAAGCGGAAGAATGCACGAGTTCACCAGGAGAAAAGTGAGCATCCGCCAACAAGGATTATCGAAAAGAAATCAGAGGCAAGAAAGCCAGTACATCGGCAGCAAGAAATGCGACAAGATGATTCGAAACAACCAACTAAAATCGAGTCGTCAAGAAAATATGGATCTTTCCGCCCGACTGAAATTCCATCCCCGATTCATGGTTATCAACGACCGAATTCGAAAGTTGTGAAGTCTACTGAGCCAAAACAAGCAGTACCGATAGAATATGAGCTACATAATTGGACGGCTTCTAATGATAAAACTGATGATGAATTATTCGAAAAAGAATCCTCTTTGCTCGAAAAGGGGAAAGAAAAGGATTTCTATCCGGACCATCATCACGAGAATGATAGGATTATTAAAGAGGAAGTCCATTTTGAGGAGCGTTTTGAACGTGGAATTACGGAAGAAGTAAGTGAACTTATTTTTGCACAGGAACCAGATGAAGAAACGGATGAATTCAGTGTTGTATCAGAACTAGCAGAAGAACCGGATAGCAATAGTATCGAGGTTGAACTAGAGAAAGTATCTTTCGACAATAGTATTGAGATTCATACACAGGAACTACCGCAAGAGCTCGGTCTCGAAAAAGCAGAGCACCACAATGAGGGCAGCGTCCAAAATGCGGAAGACGATTTAGTTGAATGTAAAGAAGAAAATGGAATAACAACATTATTAGCACAGGATAGTGAATATGTTAATAATGAGCATAATGAGGACGCAGTTTCTGAAGCAAGACGAAGAAAGCATATTCCATTCAATGTGATGATGCTCAATCAAGATAAACAAAGATTATTAAAAAGTTCGGAAATAACGGAAGAAAAAAATCCTGCTGATACAGGTAGTTCGATTGAGGAGCTAACGCAAGATAAAGCATGGAGCAGCAAAAAGGAAATCGAAGAGGACGAGGAGAACGCCTATTATGTGTTTCCAACGAATGATTTACTTAAACAGGCTGTCAAGCAAGAGGAAACATCTGAATGGCTTACTGAGCAGGAGGAACGGTTGAATTCAACATTAATTAACTTTAACGTAGGTGCTAATGTTGTGAATGTTACGCAAGGTCCGTCTGTAACGAGATTTGAAGTTCAGCCTGAGCCTGGTGTGAAGGTTAATAAAATTACTAATTTATCCGATGATATTAAATTGAGTCTAGCGGCGAGAGATATTCGGATCGAGGCGCCAATTCCTGGTAAGCATACGATTGGGATCGAAGTGCCGAATAAAACAAGCAGACCTGTTTTTATTAGTGAAATCATTAATAGTTCCGTTTTTATTAATCATTCTTCGCCATTAACGGCTGTGCTTGGTTTAGATATTGCTGGCAATCCGATTGTAACGGATTTAAGAAAAATGCCGCATGGGCTAATTGCTGGTGCAACGGGCTCAGGGAAAAGTGTATGCATCAATTCAATTCTTGTTAGCCTATTGTATAAGGCCAATCCTGATGAGCTTAAGCTTATTTTAATTGATCCGAAAATGGTCGAGTTAGCACCTTATAATGGCATTCCCCATCTTGTCAGCCCAGTAATTACAGATGTGAAGGCGGCAACGGCTGCATTAAAGTGGGCAGTAGAGGAAATGGAACGGCGTTATGAGTTGTTTGCTCATACAGGGGTAAGAGAGATTAACCGCTACAATGAGCTTGCTGAAGAACATAAACGCTATGCTGAGCGGCTTCCTTTTATTGTTATCATTATTGATGAGCTTGCGGATCTCATGATGATGTCCCCAGCGGATGTAGAAGAAGCTATTTGCCGAATTGCTCAAAAGGCTAGAGCTTGTGGAATCCATTTAATTATTGCGACACAAAGGCCATCCGTTGATGTCATCACTGGTTTAATTAAAGCGAATGTTCCAACAAGAATTGCTTTTTCTGTATCATCACAAATTGATTCACGAACAATCATTGATATAAGTGGTGCAGAAAAGCTGCTAGGACGAGGGGATATGTTGTTTTTGGAAAATGGTTCGTCCAAGCCCGTTCGTTTGCAAGGAACGTTTGTGTCCGACAATGAAATCGATGATGTCGTCGCACATGTAAAGAGAGAGCGTAAACCGGAATACTTATTTGAACAAGAAGAGCTATTGAAGAAGGCTCAAGTAGTGGAAGAGGAAGATGAGCTTTTCTATGAGGCATGTGAATTTATTGTTGAGCAAGGAGTAGCTTCAACGTCTAGCCTACAAAGAAGATTTAAAATCGGTTATAATCGAGCAGCGCGACTTATTGATATGATGGAGTCTCAAGGCTTTATTTCTGAAGGTCGTGGAAGTAGACCACGGGAAGTGCATTTGACTGAAGAAGATTTAGATACATTACTTAGAGGTAGTACAATAAATTAATAAGTGGTATTCTGTACATACATGTAAAAAACTTTTAACCGATACGATAGAGGAAGTTGAAGGTTGAATAGTTTTTATGTGTGAAAAATGATATAATATTTTAATGTGATATTTTTTGGCAGAAGGCTATTAGCCTTCCGCTTTTCTAAATTGAATATGCGCAAATTAAGATAAATGTCATATACTGTTTTACAGATATACGATGGTTGGAGGTTCTTTATATGACTATTTACCATTTCGTCGGTATTAAAGGGACAGGGATGAGCGCCTTGGCTCAAGTTCTCCATGATAAGAATTTTCATGTGCAGGGCTCAGATTACGAAAAGACTTTTTTTACACAGCTGGCCCTTGAACAAGCAGGAATAAAGATCCTTCCCTTTCAAAAAGAAAACATAAAACCCGGAATGACGATTATTGCTGGGAATGCATTTCCAGATTCCCATGAGGAGATTCAACAAGCGCTGGAGCTTGAATTGCCAATTATTCGATATCCTCGTTTTCTCGGTGAATTTTTGCAAAATTATACGAGCATCGCCGTTACTGGTGCTCATGGGAAAACGTCGACGACAGGATTATTGGCTCATGTGATGAAAGGTGCGAAACCAACTTCCTATCTTATCGGTGATGGTACAGGAAGTGGGGACGAGAATGCAAAGTATTTTGCATTTGAAGCGTGTGAATATCAAAGGAATTTTTTATCTTACTCCCCTGATTACGCGATTATGACGAATATTGATTTTGATCACCCTGATTATTTTGCCAATATTGAAGATGTGTTTTTAGCATTTCAAGAATTAGCATGGCAAGTAAAAAAGGGCATTTTTGCATGCGGTGATGATGAACAGCTACAAAAAATTCAAGCAAAGGTTCCCGTTGTTTTTTATGGCTTTGGTGAAGAGAATGATTTTCAGGCGCGGAACATTATCAAAATGACAACAGGAACTACATTTGATGTGTTTGTAAGAAATACTTATTATGAAACTTTTACGATTCCTTCTTTTGGGAATCATAATATTTTAAATGCATTAGCTGTCATCTCTATTTGCCATTACGAACAAATTTCGGCGGAAATTATTCAAGAACGTCTACAGTCATTTAAAGGCGTAAAAAGAAGATTTTCGGAAAAACAAATGGGGAATCAAATTATTATTGATGATTACGCACATCATCCGACTGAAATTAAAGCAACAATTGATGCTGCAAGGCAGAAGTATCCGGAACAAGAAATTATTTGTGTTTTTCAGCCACATACATTTACACGAACTCAAGCATTTCTTGATGACTTTGCGAGTAGTTTAAGTCTAGCTGATAAAGCTTATTTATGTGAAATCTTTGGCTCTGCCCGTGAAAAAAACGGAAAGCTTTCGATTGAGGATTTACAGGAGAAAATTCTAGGATCTATAATTTTAAAGGAAAATGAGACGGGAATTTTAAAGTCTCATGAAAATAGCGTCATTATTTTTATGGGTGCTGGTGATATCCAGAAGTTTCAAGAAGCATACGAGAAGCAATTATTATAAGAAAAAGGTGCGCCATTGGCTGCACCTATTTTTATAAGCTTGTGTTTTTCGATGTCTAGCTTCAGCGGCTAGGGGCTCACCGACTAAGTACGCAACGTCCTCCTAAAACTTTCGTTTTAGTCGTGCGATGTAATGCTGACGAAGCTTTCCTTGTCCTGTTGCAACGTCGCCCCTGGTCAAGCCGCTTCCGCTTTTCTATTTTAAATTTTCTGGGTTGAGTGCTTCAAGTTCTGGGATGACGAAACGGCCATCTTTACGAATTAACACATCATCGAAATAAATTTCTCCCCCGCCATAATCTGGACGTTGAATATTCACTAAATCCCAGTGAATATTAGAATGGTTGCCATTGTAAGCTTCATCATAGCATTGACCTGGTGTGAAATGGAAGCTTCCATCGATTTTTTCATCGAATAAAATATCCTGCATCGGATGAAGAATATAAGGGTTTACGCCGATTGCGAATTCACCGACATAGCGTGCTCCATCATCTGTATCGAAAATTTTATTGATTCGCTCCGTATCATTTGCAGTTGCTTCAACAATTTTTCCATCCTGAAATGTTAATTTTACATTTTCAAATGTAAAGCCGTTATAAGGAGAAGGCGTATTATAGGAAATCACACCATTTACAGAATCACGTACAGGTGCAGTGTAAACCTCCCCATCTGGAATATTCATTTGACCAGAGCATTTAATAGCAGGAATATCTTTAATAGAGAAAGTTAAATCTGTTCCCGGTCCCGTTAGTCTAACTTTGTCTGTTTTGTTCATTAACGCCTCAAGATTATCCATTGCTTTATCCATTTTTCCATAATCAAGATTGCAGACATTAAAATAGAAATCTTCAAACGCTTCTGTGCTCATTTTCGCTAATTGAGCCATGGATGAAGTTGGGTATCTGAGAACAACCCATTTCGTTTTTGGAACACGAATTTCGCGGTGAACTTTTTTACCGACCGTTGCTCCTTGAATTTTCATTTTCTCAGCAGGAACATCGGATTGTTCATTAATATTATTTCCAGAGCGGAGTCCAATATAAGCATCCATTTGACTCATTACATTTGCTTCAAAGTCTGCCATCATATTAAATTGTTCTTCTTGTGCTCCTAATAATAATGCACGATCGACTTGATGATCCTTTAATAAAACGAATGGGAAACCGCCTGCTACATAAGCTTCTTTAACAAGCGCTGTCACAAGCTCTCTCTCTAAACCGAAATTTTCGATTAGCACCTTTTCTCCCTTTTGTAGCCGGATTGAATAATTAATTAAATTTTTGGCAAGTGTTTCAATACGCGGATCTTTCATTTTCTTTTACCCCCGAAAACTAGATTAATAGATAACTTGTTTCTCTTTCTATTGTAACCTAAATTTTATATTTTGTTCATTTTTAATCACTGTTTCATTTATAGTATAATTGAAAATATCCATAGAAATGACGAAAACAAAAGAAGGAGCATGCTCTTTTCGTATGGAACTGTTATAATGTAGTTGTGATTTTTAGTTGAATAATTTTAACTTAAAAGTTAAATGGAGGCGTCTTATTTGCAGATTATTTTATATTTAAGCATTGCCCTTATCGCGATTGCTTTTTTTATTCTTGTCATTTACTTATCGAAAACATTGAATTCTTTACAAGGAACGCTAGATAGTGTATCAAAAACCTTAATCGGTCTTGAAAAACAATTAGATGGTGTTACACGAGAAACGACAGAACTACTTCAAAAAACGAACGCACTTGCTGAGGATATTGGCAAGAAGTCTGAAAATCTAAATAGTGCTGTCTTAGCTGTAAAAGAGGTTGGGGATTCAGTTCGTGGTTTTAATCGTTCCATTCAAAATGTGTCAACTTCTGTAAACAATCAGCTTGAACAAAATCAAGATAAAATTTCTCAAGTTGTCCAATGGGGTCAAGTTATTCTCGAAATGAAAGAAAAGTGGAAGATGAGAAAACAGGACACCGTTCAAAATAAAGTTGAGGACAAGAAAGCGCCGTATATGAGAAGAGAAAGAGGAAGAAACTAACTAAAGGAGGAGATTGAGGAATGGCTAACCAAGATCGCGACCAGTTTGAACAAAATCAAAGAAAATCAGAAGAAAGCATTAATACGAAGGATTTTTTAATTGGGGCGTTAATTGGAGGGATTGTTGGGGCTACAACAGCACTTTTCCTTGCACCGAAATCAGGTAAAGAATTAAGAAGTGATATTAATGAACAAGCCATCGTCTTGAAAGAAAAAACAGGCCAATTACGAGATACAGCGAAGACGAAGGGGACAGAATTAGCAGCCGTAGCAAAAGAGAAAACAAACGTGATTACGCAAACCGTTTCAAAGCAATCATCAGAATTGCTGAATAAAGTAAAGGGCTTAAAGACAGAGCTAAATGTAGATGAGCAAGTGGGAGAAGCATCGGAGCCTAATTACATTCCCATAAGTGAAGATGATGTGCAGAAGAAGCTTGAAGAAACAAAGCGCGCATTCGATGAAACAGAGGTTATATACAATCAGTAAAATATGATAAATTGTATTTGAAACGGTGAAGTGGTACGATAACTTCACCGTTTCGTTTTTTAGATTAGAGGTACTTTGTTAGTGTAGAAGAAGAAACGATTAACGAAATTTGCATTGAATAATAGGAGGAATTGCATCATGAAGAAATTCATTTCGAATGAAGATTTTGACCAAGTTGTTCAAGCAGGTGAACCTTTCTTTTTATTGAAGCATAGCTCAACATGTCCAATTAGTGCCGCTGCTTATGAGGAGTATGAAAAATTTGCTGATGAATATGCTCATACATATTATCTAGTTGTACAGGAAGCCCGTCCTTTATCTAATTATGTTGCTGAGAAATTTCAAATTCGTCATGAATCACCACAAGCGTTCTTTTTCAAAAATGGCGAAGTAGCTTGGCAAGCATCTCATTGGAAAATCACATCCGATTCTTTGAAAAGTGCTGCTAAAGAATAAGGATAAAAAAAGAAAGTATAAGTTTTTTGAGTTAGAGAATTGTCTAGCTTCAGCGCCTACCCCCGACGTACAGGAAGTACTAGTGTCGACAATGCGACAGGACGTCGCGTTTTTGTCGACCTCGAGGTCACAAGCCAATCCTCTCAGAAAGGTAAAGAAACACCTTTCCAAGTGGCTCGTCCTGTGCTTGTCGGCGGTGAGCACTAAGGAAAGCTTCTACGAATAATCATCGCAGGAACAATCTACTTTTTGATTGTTCCGAAGGCGCTTGCGCTTTTCTTAGTTAAATATTTTTTCAAGTGGCCAGACAATTTTTAAGTCATCACCGGGCTCGAGTTTACAGTCGAAGGATGTTTGTTCGTCATTTTTCAAGAGAATGAATCTTCCATTTGTTTCTTCAGGGATTTCAATGTCAACATGGTTGAATAGATCTTGAAAAATAAATGGTTCGATTTTCCTTTGTTCAGTAAAAAGCTTGTCCCCATCGTAAATAATGTCATCTTCTGATAATGGCTCCCCATTTCTTAAGATTAACGTAATTGGTTTTGTTAAATGGATTTGCTTTCCATTAAATGAAACGGGAATGTTCTGTGTGAGCATGAACTGTTTATGCTCGGCGAGTGCTTTCACTGTTGGGTTAGCTTTCTTCCCAATAATGATCTCGTCACAATGCTCGAAACTATTATGCGGCTTAATTTCAATTCCATTCCGATAAAGGGTCCCTGAAAACGAAGGGATAAAAGATTCCTTGCGATCTATTTGTACTCTAAAGGGTCTAATTTCTGCAAGCAGTTCATGTAAGCCAAGAGAAATAATCATTTCCTCGACTGTCTCAGGTAATTTACATTCAATGATATCATTGTCCTCGATATCATCCTCAGGTGAAGCGGCTCTCCCATTACAAGTGAGTGTGGCCGTGATCGTATAGTTTATTGCATTTACTTTTATTGTTTTAAACGGAATTTCATCAATCAAATCTTTAATTTTCACGTCCGCTTTTTGGCCATCCTTTCCTTTTTCGACAAAAAGCTTATCCCCACTTTTGATTTCATCATCAAATGAACAAGGAGATCCATTTTGCAAGATTGTTGGTGTATCACCGAGGCTGCCGGGAATCGTAATGATTTGACCATTTACGGTAACCATTTTTGCTAATCCTGGTTTACCATAAAGTTTATTCATTTTTATTCCAGCTGCAAGCAAGCAATCTCCAATTGTTAATGTCTTTACTTCAAATAGGCGAACAGGCTGCTCGTTTACATATACGGTTTTATATTGAACAGGTGCTTTGTAGGCAGCAATGGCGATTCCGATCGGTGTGACAAGATCAGGTCCCTTTGCAATATGCTCGGCAATTGCTAAAGAATGGATGGCATCAATCCCGCGTATCGCCACCCTGTTTTCAGGTAATTCGAGCTTTTCGGCCACTCTCTTCGGCAATTCAGGTGTAAGACTTCCTCCGCCTACGAGCATAACAGCTTTCGGTGAGTGGTTATTATTAAGACTTAAAATTTCATTACAAATGGATGAAGTAAGCCGATCTAAAACGGGCGAAATTTGTTTGATTATTTCCTCTTTCTGGATTTCAGTTTCAAAACCTAGAATATCTGTAACGGTTATTGTATCATTTTCATGTAACTCTCTTTTCGCTTGCTCGGCTAATGGGAAATCAAGCAGCAATTGATCACTTAAAGCTTCAGTTATTTCATCGCCTGCAATTGGAACCATTCCATAGGCAATGATTGTTCCCAGATCGGTAATGGCAATATCTGAAGTTCCTGCGCCAATATCGACTAATGCAACATTTAGCCGTCGCATCGAAGGTGGAATTAAAACATTGATCGCGGCAATTGGCTCAAGAGTTAAGGCATCCATTTCTAGCTCAGCTCGTTGAAGAGCGGAAAGAAGTGACTCAACAACAACCTTTGGTAGAAAGGTTGCAATAATTTCTACCGATGCCTCCTCACCTTGCTGGTCAATTAAGCTGCCAATTTCTTCCCCATCTAGTCGATAGTAAAGGACGGAATAACCTACACAATAATAGTAATGCGATTTATCAGATTGATGCTTCTGGGCAACGATTGCTTGTGCTTGTTGGACGGCACTTAGCTCAAGATGAAGAATATCTTGTTTTTGAATGAGCGGTTTTCCATTAATGTCTATCGTTATTTTTGCTCGCTCTGTTTTTAACGCACGGCCAGCAGCTGCCACACAGACCTTTTTCAGTGAACCATGCTTTTCTTCAAGTTTTTCTTTAATTTCTAAAATGATTTTTGAGACAGATAATACATCATGTATTTGTCCATCTAGCATGGCTCGCTCAGAATGCTCTTTTATTAATGCATCGATAACATTGTATTGTCCATCTTGTTCTTCTAAAATGATGCCAATAACAGAACGTGTGCCAATGTCTAATGCAAATCGTTTATTTTGCTCTAGCAAGAAAATACACCTACTCCATTTTCGCTTTATTACTTAAAAGCGTTTAATTATTAAAGAAACTTTTCGTGACATGTAAAGTAATTTCAGCTATAATAAATTCTAATTATTAAAAATGTACCATATATTTCTGAGTCGATAAAGAAGAATGAAGCGAGTTCATTTAATGACTCCATAATAAGTGGAAGGGAAGGGACAGGAATTGAGTAACGAACTAGATAAATTACGTAATCGTGTTGATGATTTAAATTTGCAGCTTCTTTCATTGATTAATGAAAGGGCTAAATTGGTTCAAGAAATCGGAAAAGCAAAGGAAACACAAGGGGTTCATCGTTATGATCCTGTCCGTGAGCGCGATATGCTGAACTTAATTAAAGAGCATAATGACGGTCCTTTTGAAAATTCGACGATTGATCATGTATTTAAAGAGATCTTTAAAGCAGGTTTAGAACTCCAAAAGGATGATCACAGTAAAGCCCTTTTAGTGTCTCGGAAGAAAAAGCCAGAAAATACAATTGTTAATTTAAGAGGAGAAAAGATTGGCGACGGCAAGACCCACTTCGTATTTGGTCCATGTGCAGTAGAATCATATGAGCAGGTTGCAACCGTTGCCGATGCTGTAAAATCAAAAGGATTGAAACTGTTAAGAGGTGGAGCATTCAAGCCGAGAACTTCACCATATGACTTCCAAGGTCTAGGCTTAGAAGGACTTAAAATCTTGAAGCGAATTGCAGATGAATATGATTTAGCTGTTATAAGCGAAATTGTTAGCCCAGCTGATATTGAAGTTGCATTAGATTATCTCGACGTTATTCAAATCGGTGCAAGAAATATGCAGAACTTTGAGCTATTAAAGGCTGCTGGTGCTGTGAATAAGCCAATTCTTCTAAAACGTGGGATTGCCGCAACGATCGAAGAATTCATCAATGCAGCAGAGTATATTATGTCCCAAGGAAATGGACAAATTATTCTATGTGAGCGCGGAATTCGTACTTATGAACGTGCAACGCGCAATACACTGGATATTTCTGCAGTACCGATATTAAAACAGGAAACTCATTTGCCTGTTATGGTTGATGTTACCCATTCAACTGGAAGAAGAGATTTATTGCTGCCGGCAGCTAAAGCAGCGATCGCAATTGGTGCCGATGGTGTAATGGCAGAAGTTCATCCGGATCCAGCTGTTGCCCTTTCCGATAATGCACAGCAAATGAACTTAAAACAGTTCGACGAGTTTCTGCATGAATTACAATCATCTGCATTTATTAGAATCTAAAGGGAATTTGTCAGTTCAATTCGATTAGAGTGCAAATCGCTAAGATAATTGAGCGGCAAAAAATTGGCCTTCTGCAAAGATGCAGAAGGCTTTTGCAATAGAAGAAAACTTTTTGAGTAAAATAGAAATGTTGACATTGCGACAATTTTATCACTGTCGTATGATTAGAATAAATATTTTTGTGTAACTAGTCACAAATTCAAGTGTAAATTTACATAAAAGAAGGAGAAGTGAAGTTTCATGAACATAACAATTTATGATGTTGCTAGAGAGGCAAATGTTTCAATGGCAACTGTTTCACGTGTTGTGAATGGGAATCCAAATGTTAAGCCAGCAACAAGAAAAAAGGTAGCGGAAGTTATTGAAAGACTTGGTTATCGTCCTAATGCTGTTGCGCGTGGTTTAGCAAGTAAGAAAACGACGACTGTCGGTGTCATTATACCTGATATTTCAAGTACATTTTTTGCTGAGCTAGCAAGAGGAATTGAAGATATTGCGACAATGTACAAATATAATATTATCTTAAGTAATTCTGATCAGAACATAGAGAAGGAGCTGCATTTATTAAATACGATGCTCGGAAAGCAAGTGGATGGCATTGTCTTTATGGGAGGCAATATTACAAAAGAGCTTGTTGCTGAGTTTGAAAAATCTCCTGCTCCAATCGTATTAGCCGGCTCAATTGAAGAATCAGAAAAAATCCCATCTGTAAATATTGATTATGAAAAGGCGACATATGACGCGATTAAATTATTTATTGAAAAGGGCCATAAGGAGATTGCATTTGTTAATGGTCCAGTATGTGAGCCTATTAACGGAGAAAAGAAATTAATTGGATATAAACGTGCATTATCTGAAGCTGGGATTGTCTATAATGAGGACTTAATCGTGGAAGGCGATTACACATATGATTCAGGAATAGAAGCGATAGAGAAACTGCTTGAAGCGGATTCAAAGCCTCATGCTGTATACTCGGCTTCTGATGAAATGGCGCTTGGTATTATCCATGGAGCAGAGGACAGAGGCTATAAAGTTCCCGATGACCTAGAAGTAATTAGCTCGGATAATACACGTTTAACCTTAATGGTTCGTCCACAGCTTACGACAGTTGTTCAACCTTTATACGATATTGGAGCAGTTGCAATGAGGTTATTAACGAAATATATGAATAAGGAAGAGGTTAAAGACCATATCGTCGTCCTTCCACATCGAATCGAACAAAGAAACTCAACAAAGTAATTAAATTGCCGATAATATAGAAAAAGAAAAACGTAAGTATTATTTTGAATTGGGAGAGAAAGTATGAATGAAAAGGTTTGATGCTTTAACACCGATTGGCTTAATGATTGGCTTTGCCATGCTCGCTTTTGGAATTATTTCAAATGGTGGATTATCTGGTTTCATGTCTTTTATTGATGTTGCTTCAATGCTAGTTGTTTTTGGCGGAATGATTGCGGCTTTGCTTGTCAGCTTTCCTATTAAAGATATTAAGCATATCTTTACCGTAATAAGACAGGCATTTTCTCATAAAGACCAAAATCTTTCTCAATTAATTACGACGTTTGTTAAACTTTCTGAACGTGCTCGTCGGGAAGGGCTTCTTTCTTTAGAGGTAGAAATAGAGAAAGTGGAAGACCCTTTTATTCGGAAGGGCATTTTACTTGCTGTTGATGGAATTGAACCTGAAGTTATTAACGATATTATGAGTGCAGAAATTACTGCAATGGAGGAAAGGCATCGAAAGGGAAGAAGCTTGCTTGAAAAGGCAGGAGAATATGCACCTGCCTGGGGAATGATTGGTACGCTCATTGGGCTTATCCTTATGCTGAAAAATCTAGACGATCCGTCTGGTCTTGGACCTAATATGGCGATTGCCCTTGTAACAACGTTCTACGGAGTCCTGCTAGCAAATCTAGTTTTCCTCCCACTTGCTTCGAAGCTTGCTTTAAAAACAGAGGAAGAGGTTTTCTTAAAGCAAATTATCGTTGAAGGTGTTATTGGTGTCCAATCAGGGCAAAATCCAAAGCTATTAGAAGAAAAATTAAGTGCCTTTTTATCAATGAATGAACGAAAATCCGCTAAAAATAAAGTGCTCACCTCTGGGGAGGCTTTGAAAGATGAAGTTTAGGAGACGAACATCTGATGCTAGAAAAGGTGCTCCTGGCTGGATGGTTACATATTCTGATTTAGTAACATTAATCTTAGTATTTTTTATTTTATTATTTTCAATGTCACAAATTGATATGATAAAATTTAAAGCCATAACCGAATCTTATCGGGCGCATATTTTTGATTTTTACCCATCGATTGTTCCGTTAGATAATCCAGCGAGTCTTGAAACAGATATGCCTGAGAAGAAGGATAAGGATGATGACAAAAATCGCAACTCAGAAGCATCATTGAACAATCTTTTAATAGAAGTGCAGTCATTTTTGGATAAGAACGGTTTAGAGGATGTAATTCTTGCCAATCGTACGGAGCGAGGGGTTGTTCTTGTTCTTCAAGAGAAGGTTTTGTTTGCTCCGGGAGAAGCCAATCTTATCGGAGATTCTTTCGAGTTTTTAGATAAAGTTGGAGATCTTCTCGCAAAGCTCCCTAATCTAGTTAAAATTGAAGGTCATACGGATGACCGTCCGATGAATTCATATCGTTATCCATCGAACTGGGAATTATCCGCAGCGCGCGCCAGTAGTGTAATTCGGTATTTTGTAGAGAATCATCAAATTGATAGTGGTCGATTCATCGCTGTAGGCTATGCAGATACGAGGCCGATTGTATCAAACAGTGAGCAAGAGAATCGGCAAAAGAATCGCCGGGTAGAAATTATTATTTCTGATCCAAAATATAAGGAAGACGATATAACAAATTAAAAATTGAAATCAAAAAGGACCTCATCTCAGGTCCTTTTTGATTTCTTATGACTCCGATTTAATTTTATTACGGATTGGAAATAATGCTTTTTCTAATGTTTGGGCGTTTTTTTCTGTAATTTCTGTTTTTCGTGGAATCGGCTTGTACAAATCAACTGGATCATCCCACTCGGTAGGAAGGGGAACAGGGGATTTATTGCTCCAAGTACGAACCCATTCATCTGGTAAACTTCCATAACAGTTTGAGTTTTCAGTCATTTCTAACCAAATTAAGGACCATGCACGAGGAACGACCCGCCAAATATCATATCCGCCACCACCAACTGCAATCCATCTTCCATCACAATATTGATGGGCAATTTCATGGGCAAGTTTTGGGATTTCACGGTATATTTTCATCGTTGATGATAAATGTGTAAGTGGATCTAAATAATGGGAGTCTGCACCGTTTTGCGTTAAAATAACATCTGGTTTGAAGAAATCAGCAACTTCTTTTATAGAAGTGAGATACATATCGAGCCAAGATTCGTCTTCAGTGAAAGCATCAACTGGAATATTGAAAGAGTAGCCATACCCCTTACCTTGTCCTCTTTCATTCACATTTCCAGTTCCGGGGAATAAATAGCGTCCTGTTTCATGAATGGATAAAGTACAAACATTTGGATCGTCATAGAATGACCATTGAACCCCATCCCCATGATGAGCGTCTGTATCAACATAAAGGACACGAACCTTGTATTTCTCTTGCAAATATTTAATGGCAACTGAGCTGTCATTATAAATACAAAACCCTGAAGCTTTTCCTCTAAATCCATGATGCAATCCACCGCCGAGATGAAGAGCGTGCTTCGATCTTCCGCTCATGACATAATCTACTGCTGTTAATGTTCCTCCAACTAAAAAGGAACTTGCCTCATGCATATTAGCAAACATAGGAACGTCTTCAGTGCCTAATCCATAATTTTCTCCCCTACTAGCCGATAATTGGCCAATTCCTGCAAGTTTCACTGCATCTATGTAGCTAGGATCGTGGATTAGCTGCAGTTCCTCATCAGTAGCGGAGCGAGGCGGTATTAGCTGATTCTCTTCGATTGCATGTAGTTTTTGTAGCAAATCTACTGTAAGCTTTACTCGTAATTGATTGAAAGGGTGCTCTGCATTAAATTTATAGCTTAGAAGGTCATCCGAATAAACAAATACTGAATCATGCTTCATCTTAATTTCCCCGGATGATTAGGCCAAAGAACTTGGTGGCCAGCTTTTTCTAACTGTTCGATTAATTGGAGAGGATTCATTG
>JAEWDX010000316.1 GCA_023389895.1 Bacillota bacterium | reverse complement strand
TATTACTAATGAGCATAATCGCAGCCCCAAAGAGGAGAGCAAGAAGTAAATACTGATATTTTCCAAGCTTCTTATCCGTTTCTTTATTATTCGAAAAAATTTTCTTTAACCATGTTATTGGTCCTTTTTCATTATCCATCCTTTTCCATCCTCCCCCCTTCTACGATTACTTCGATTACTCCTTCATTTACATTCCATTTTTGTGCGAGAAGAGAAGCAACTTTTTCTATGTTCCCATCCTGCTTGATCACAGGAAAAGTTCCTCTAGTATTTATTTCTACTTTTTGTACTACTTCAATCACATCAGCTTCCTTTACCTGTAATTGGACGATTAGTTTTTGCAAATTATCTGGGAAGGAACGATCCGAATCTACCTCTTCTAGAAATTTAATGTTCATAATTTCCAATCCGTACTGTTCCATCAACTCCTCTTCCGCCTGCTTTTTTAATTGGACAGCCATGTCTTCTAAAATATATGCATGTTGCCAGTTTTGTATTTCTTTTTTCTTCATTTCTATCGAATTTTCTATTTTTATTTCTCCCGAAGCCTCTAAAGTTGGAATTCGAGCAATCATTGCTTCGAAATCACTTGAAAAAATTTTTAATACTGGTGTTAAAATAACGGCAATTAACAATAGCCCAGTTACCATCTTCGTATATTTTTGAAAGGTTGAATTAGGTAGGAGCATGTCAATAACTGTTGCTAAAAGAACAAAGATAATAATATTCGTTATCCATTCTTTTATAAAATCCATCTATGGCACCTCCTTTGTTTAGCCACCACAGTTAGATGCGCGTCAATCCTCCGCAAACTCTTCACTTTCTTATCGCTCCTAAAAACGCTGCAGCATTTCTTGGCTACCTGACCATCATTGTCAAATTTCCAGCGGCGATGATGACCGTAATACTTAGAAAGAACATAAGTGAAACAATAGCTAGAGCAGCAAAAACATAAATAACACTCTTGCTAATAACATCTAGGCAGGAAATAATTGGGCCACCACCTAAAGGCTGCAAAATAGCGGCTGCAAATTTATAAATGAAGGCAATCATTAGAATTTTGATAGCTGGAAAAGCGGCAATCAAAATTAAAATGACTACACCAACAATACCGACGCTGTTTTTTAGCAAGGCGGATGCCGTTATCACCGTATCTGTTGCATCTGTAAACATTCTCCCAACAACTGGAATGAAATTTCCTGTAACAAATTTTGCCGTTCGAATCGCAACCCCATCCGTTACGGCTGATGAAACTCCTTGAACAGAGATAACGCCAAGAAATACGGTTAAAAACAGCCCAAGCAGAGCAATGCTCCAATTTTTCATTAAATTTGCGAGCTGCGTTACTTTATAGTGATCAGAAAGGGTACTCACAATGCTTAATAATGCGGATAAAAACAATAATGGGAGGATTATATACTGGATAAATATCCCACTCGTATTCATTAAGAAGAGGATAACAGGATGAAAAAAAGCAGCCGACACGATCCCCCCAGATGAAGCGATAAGTGCAAGCAGCAAAGGGATTAATGCCAAAATAAAGGCAATCATCGTATCGATTGCTTCTTGCGTATAGAGAATGGCGATATGAAAACTATTTAAAGCAATAATGATTAGCACCATAAAAACAATTGCATAAGCAGCTTTACTAACAGTACTTTTCTCAAAGGAGTTTTGCATCGCTTGGAGAAACATGCTAAATACAGTAAGTAAAATGAGCATTCCCAATAGCTTCCCATTCACAATGAACTCATGAAAAATAAATTTCAATAAACTTGAAGACCATTCATTAATAGAGAAAGTCTTATCACCTTTTAAAAATTCATAAAGACTTCCTTTCTGACTTTCTGGTAAAAAACCACCATATTCACTGCTTATTTGCTCCCAAAATGTACTTAATTCCTCAAAATTTAGCGAGTCGAGCTGGGACGAAACCATTTTCTGCGGATCAATAAAATTACTTATTTCATCCGTTTCTTGTGATGCTTGTACACTTATCGTGCCGAAAAAAAGAAGTAGCAATAAAAGGGATAATATTTTCTGCAATCGTTGCTTCATTTATGACACCTCTTAGCCTGGGATCATTTGAATAATTGTTTCAATCAATACGGTAATAATCGGAATCGCCATCGCCAGAATTAAAATTTTCCCTCCTAATTCAATTTTAGATGCGATCGCTCCTTGTCCAGCGTCCTTTGTAATTTGAGCAGCGAATTCAGCAATATAAGCAATGCCAATAATTTTTAAAATCGTTTCGATATAAATCATATTCACTTTTGCGCTAACCGCGATATTTTCAATCATTTGAATGATGGCGGAAATTTTATCGATTAAAAATAAAAATATCGCACATCCGACGAAAACAATGAGCAAAAAGGCAAAATTAGGTTTCTGCTCCTTCACGATTAAGGCAAGAAAAGTGGCGACAAGTGCAATACCTATGATTTTGAACATTTCAATGAGAGAGCCCCCCTTTTATCCTTGAAATAAAAAAACTGATTTTATTTTTTGGAAGAGGTCGTCTACTATGGAAGCAACCATAAATAAGATATATATAAAGCCAAATAATGTTACCCACTGGGCATACTCTTTTTTGCCAACTTGATCGAGAATCGTATGAAGAAATGCAACGACAATCCCAACTCCGGCTATTTTAAAAATAATATCAACCTCTAAGCCCATTTATTCTCCTCCTAATAATTAAAGCTGAAAATTACATTAATAAAATAATGAGTAGGAGCCCAGTTAAAAACCCTAAGCTTTTCACCATCTTTTCATATTTTGCTTGCCTATCATATGCATCGATTTCTTCACGCTCTAAATGAGAAAGAGTAAGCCTAATTTGCTTTTGCTGAGAATGCCGATCATGCTTTCCTAATGTTTCACCAAATTGCTTCATAATTTCAAATTCACCTTGCTTAAAGGAAGTCAATTTCCAAACTTCATTCAAGCTATCCTCCCATGCATTTTTAACCGTTGTTTCTGAAATGGTTAATTTTTTCGCAAAAACAGCAAAGAATGAGGAAATTGGCTTTGTAAATTGAGTCGATAATCTCCTGGCCGCCTCATGCAATGGTGTATGCCCATACATAATTTCTGCCTCAAGTGATTGAAGCGCCGATTTCAGCTGTCTAAGCTGACGTGGGCGCTCACTTAAATGTCTAGCTATCTCAAACCCTGCCCACGTCGTAGCGATGATAATAAAGATGGCACCGATAATTTTGATCATTTACATCACACCCATTCCGCTTAAAATCGCATTTCCTTTTCCATCTCGAATACTTGCTACGCTTCCTGGACCGTTTTTTCGATTGAGCTCGATAAATCGCTGAAATATTTCCATTTCAAGAATAGGCTTGATCGTTGGACGCTTTCTGATATCTTCCAAAGAGTGCCCATGTACTGTAACGATTAATTTAATCCCAGCATTTACTGCTTCCATAATGGCTTCCACATCTTCCTTTCGTCCTATCTCATCAACGATTAGCACATCTGGGCTCATCGAGCGAATCATCATCATCATCCCCGCACTCTTCGGACATGCATCTAACACATCCACTCGTGGTCCAAACGTCATTTGTGGAATCCCATTTACACTTCCAGCAATTTCAGAACGTTCATCAATAATGCCAACTTTATGAGCACGAAAACGTCCATTCCGATCATCACTAGAAATAATTCTTGCGAGATCACGTAATAATGTCGTTTTCCCTGTCTGCGGCGGGCCAATTATCATCGTATGAAACCAGCTATTCTGATATAAACGAGGAATAAGCTTATTCGCGATCCCAATTTGCTCTCTGGCAATCCGGATATTAAACGATGATATATCTCTTATCGCTTTAACATCTCCGCCTTCAAGGATGACTTTCCCTGCCAAGCCAACACGATGACCACCTTCAATTGTAATATAGCCCCGGCGAAGCTCCTCTTCGAGTGTATACATCGAAAAATGACTTATTTTATTCAGCAAATGAACAGCATCATCTGCTTTTATAAGATAATTTATAAATTGAACTTTACCTTTCATCGTTAATTCTAACGGTCGATTAATCCGTAGACGAATTTCCTCCAGTTCCTGCATTTCATTAGGAGGGATATGCTGTAGTTTTTCAGCTATGTTTTTCGGCAAAAATGCAAAGACTGATTCCATTATGTCTCCTCCTATTTAAAAAACTTCACAGTGGACTTGCTCTTACTATTTAAAATGTATGCCTTATTTGCCGCAATATGACTTCGTTTTATTTAGCTTTTTTGAAGTTGGTATCTCTTTTTTAGGGTAATAAAGGTCGTGTTAGGAGAAATTAAAGAAAAAATAAAGAGGAGAGATTACAATGAAGAAATTAATTTTTTGTAGTATTATCGTTACTTTTATCATTGGATCTTCAATTCATCCAAATGCTACTACTGTCGGTCAATTTCCTCCTAAAAATGTCATCCTGATGATTGGAGACGGGATGGGAGTTGGACAAATTGAAATTGCGAGACTTATGGAATTCGGAAAAGATGGGAGGCTCTTTCTTGAATCATTGCCACATACTGCTTTAGTTCACACTTACTCTGCTAATAAAGCGGTAACTGATTCTGCTGCGGGGGGAACGGCGATTGCAATCGGCCAAAAAACAAACAACGAAATGATCGGTGTCTCAGCAGATGGAAAAGAGGTGGATAGTATTCTTGACTTATTTAAGAAAAATGGCAGGAAAACGGGAGCAATTTCAACAAATACAATTACCGATGCAACACCAGCAGCCTTTACAGCAAGTGTCGCCAATCGTTGGGCAGATCAAGCTGAAATAGCCCGTCAACAAATAAACAACGAGGTTGATGTTTTATTAGGTGGGGGAGCAAACTTTTTCAGCCCAGAAAAACAAAACGGCAGGAATCTTGTTCATGAAGCAATGCAAAAAGGCTATACATTTGTCGCGAATCGTAAAGAGCTTGCAGCGGCAGACGGAACAAAATTATTAGGACTTTTTCACCCATCTTATATGAGTTTCAAATTAGATCGGGCCTTAATCAATAGTGAAGAACCGAGTTTAAGCGAAATGACATCAAAAGCAATTGAATTTTTGACAAAAAACGATAACGGTTTTTTTCTAATGGTAGAAGGTGCTCGGATTGATCATGCTTCACATAGCTCTGACTTAACGAGTGTGTGGAAGGAAGTCATTGAATTTGATCATGCTGTTCAATATGCAGTAAATTGGGCAATGAAAGTTGAAAATACGCTCGTAATCGTCCTCGCCGATCATGAAACGATGGGATTATCAGCAACAGAGCCGCTAAATATTAGTCGTCTAAAAAAAATAAAAGCAACGCCAGAATATATGGTTAGCCAATTTATGAGGAAAAAGAACGCGATCGCCTATGAACCAAAAAGTATAAAAAGCGTTTTAAAGAAATATGCTGACCTCAGAATAAGTGATAAAGAAATAAATCATTACAATAAGAGGGTTCAAGAAAGAAAGGGAATTGTTTATCCTGAGCAAATAGCTGCGTGGGAGTTAGGAAGCTTGATTGCCAAAAAGCATCATGCAGGTGTTATCGATGCTGATATTCGTAAAATTAGTTCAACGGGCGGACATACGGGCAATCTGATCCCCCTTTTCGCATACGGAAATGGGGCAAGTACCTTTGATGGCGTTCTCGATAATACCGATATCCCGAAAAAAATTACAGCTTTAATGGGATGGGAAAAATAAAAAAACAACAACCAGTTGGTTATTGCTTTAAGAAAATATATAGCCGCCTTTGCCGCCGATTCATATGGAGTTTCAGAACCTGCTCCACCAGGTGGGTGTTCGCAATTCCCTTCACAAACGTCCTCTTAACTAAGGAGGCATGTTGTTCAAGTAATATTATTGAACTCCCTTATTTTGAATAAAGGTTGAAACTTCATATACAAGCGAACAACGCAGCGTATAATATCATTATTTTACTATATTTATTGCTAAACGACAAGTGGTTAGAGATAAAATCAAAATCCCTCTAAAAATAATTCTTCTAGAGGGATTTTCTAACATCATTATGCACGAGATACGTAAGAACCCTCATCTGTATTAATAAGAAGCTTGTCGCCTTGGTTAATAAAGAAAGGTACTTGAACAATTAAACCCGTTTCAAGCGTAGCAGGCTTTGAACCGCCAGTTGCCGTATCCCCTTTAATTCCTGGCTCTGTTTCAATAACCTCTAATTCAACTGATTTTGGAAGCTCTACTCCAAGCGTTTCATGATGATACATCATAATTTGAACTTCCATATTTTCTTTTAAAAACTTTAATTCATATTCAATTGCCGATGCAGGCAATTCAATTTGCTCATATGATTCATTATCCATGAAAACATGCTGATCACCGCTTGCATATAAATATTGCATTTTACGGTTATCAATTTGCGCTTTTCCAACTTTTTCACCTGCACGAAAAGTCTTTTCTTGAATATTCCCATTTCGTAAATTACGAAGTTTAGAACGGACAAATGCCGCACCTTTACCTGGTTTAACATGTTGAAAATCTAGGACACGCCAAATCCCGCCATCCACTTCAATTGTCAAACCAGTACGAAAATCGTTTACAGAAATCATTTAAAAATCCTCCTAATATTAAAAGCTGAAGCGCCTCGCTCAGCCCCGACAAGCATAAGACAAGCCAGCTTGAAGGTTGTTCTTTAACCTTCATGATGGATTGGCTTATGACCTAGAGGGGCTAGGCGCTGAAGCTAGATAGATTAAAATCAAGCAGCTAGGGGCTTTGTGACTAAGCAAATAGGTCAACAAGATTAAAGGACAAGCTCCTTTATCAGCCTCGTCTTATGCTTATCGCCCCTTGGAAAGCTACTCCAGCTTCTCTATAAAATAATTAGTTCTTTCGTTGAGTGGGTTAGTAGCTCGTTGCCATCCTTTGTAATGATTAAATCATCCTCTATACGAACGCCACCAAGCCCAGGGATATAAATTCCTGGCTCACATGTTACAGCCATATTCGGTTCGAGAATAGTCTCAGATTTGCTAGAAAGTCCTGGTCCTTCATGAACTTCCAAGCCAATTCCGTGACCAGTTGAATGGCCATAGTATTCCCCATAACCCTTTTCAGTTATATAGTCACGTGTGAAAGCATCAGCTTTGATCCCCGTTATTCCTGCTTTAATACCTGAAACCCCACGCAATTGGGCTTCTAATACGATCGCATATATTTCCTTTAATTTCTCATCCGGACTCCCGACTGCAAGTGTCCGTGTAATATCAGAAATATATCCGTTATAGTAGGCACCATAGTCTAGTGTAACCATATCACCTTTTTCGATCACTTTATCACTTGCTCTTCCGTGTGGCAGAGCAGACCGATGGCCAGAAGCAACAATAATATCAAACGATGATGATGTCGCCCCCGCTTTTCTCATAAAAAACTCCAATTCATTCGAAACTTCAAGTTCTGTTATGCCTGGACGTATGAAATCAATAATATGCTGATATGCCGCATCAGCAATCTTCGCTGCTTCCTTTAATATATTAATCTCTGCATTCGTCTTTATCAAGCGTAACTTTTCAATCGCTTCTGAAACGGGAACTAATTCTCCTTCAATAGCTTTCTCATAAGCTTTATAAGCTGAAAAAGTTAAATGATCTTGCTCAAAGCCAAGCTTTTTAATACCTAGCTGCTTTACTTGCTCTGCAACTTTAGCCGGAATTGAACCTGTATGTTGTACAATTTCATATCCTACACACTCAGCTGTAGCTTGTTCAACATAACGGAAATCTGTAATAAATTGTGCCTTATCTGCACTAATTAGAACAACTCCTGCTGAACCTGTGAAATTTGTCATATAACGTCGATTATATTCACTTGTAACAAGTAAGCCGTCAATCCCAAGCTTATTGAAGCTAGAACGTAATTTTTGCAATTTCTCCGTCATTAATATCTCTCCCTTTTTTCATACTCAAAGCAAGCTTTGCTAATGAGCACATCTTTTTAAAATATGTAAAATGTTAGTGAACAACAATATTTTACCACAAGTAAATTTGTTTTCACTACAATTATGAAAGTGCACCATCCATTCTCTTTAGTCCTTTTTTTCACGATCCTTTTGATATTGTATCTCACTTTCTTCATATGAAATCGTATAGCCAACGAATAAACCATATAAGATAAATAAGCAAACGATCGTAATAATTGTATCCCGACTAAGTTCTTTTAATGGGCCCATCTCTGGAAAAATCGGATTTAAAACAGTGAAAACGAATAAAAAGAGGATAACTCCATAAATCATTCCGACCAATGGACTTTGGTACTTTCGTAATGTGAAATAATAAATAAAGGCAGCCAAAATGGACACTAAACCGATTAATCCAATGCTCAAAAAGTTTCCAAGCAACCCTTCTTTCCAACTCCCAATTATCCATGATTCTAAAATGACATTTGGACGTACCTCATTCAGATTAAAAACATATGCTAAATAGCCAAGCCCACACCAAAATACCCCTCCAATAAAACCAGTTAATACCACTAATGTTGTAAATGACATTGTTGTTTCTATTTGTTTTGTTTCCTGCTGTTTCTCATCCATCACTGTTTCCACCTCCATTTCATATTATGTCCAGCAAAATTTAAATTAATTTCAGCAAATAGGCATCAATCCTAGAGGTTTTTATGTATTTTTAGTAAAATAAAATTAGGTACATACAGCTTTTGATGAATTGGCACTTTAACTAAGGAGTACCATGTGTCATAATGACTGTTAAAAATCCGAGTTTATTATAGGTTGGTGTAAAAATTTATGGCAAATAATCAAAAGCCAGTATATGGTGGGCAAGCGGTTGTGGAAGGCGTAATGTTTGGCGGAAAGCATCATTATGTAACCGCCGTTAGAAGGAAGGATAATTCCATTGAGTATTTCAAACTTCCGCGTGAATCAAAACCAACACTGCAGTTTCTAAAAAAAATTCCTTTTATTCGTGGAATCGTCGCCATTATCGAAGCAAGTGCGAATGGTTCAAAGCATTTAAACTTTTCAACTGAAAGATTTGATCTCGATCCGAGCGAAGACCATAAGTTAACTGAACAAGAGGATTCATCAAAGCTTTCAATGTGGTTAGGTGTCGCCGCTATTGGCGTCATTTCCTTTCTCTTCGGGAAATTTGTTTTTACACTTGTGCCGGTTTTTTTAGCAGCATTGACAAAACCGATATTTCCAGGTGATATTGCCCAAGTACTTGTTGAAGGCTTCTTCAAATTAATGCTGCTGCTAGGCTATATTTACTTTGTCTCACTCACGCCCATAATCAAAAAAGTTTTTCAATACCATGGTGCAGAGCATAAAGTAATAAACTGCTTTGAGAGTGGAAAAGAGTTGACCGTTGAAAATGTTCAGGCACAATCAAGACTTCATTATCGTTGTGGGAGCAGTTTCATGTTATTCACCGTAATTGTTGGCGTATTCGTCTACTTACTCGTTCCTACCGAACCTTTGTATGTTAGGGTTTTAAATCGTCTTGCCCTTATTCCTGTCGTTTTAGGAATTTCATTTGAAGTATTACAACTTACAAACAAAGTTCGCGATATCCCAATTTTAAAGTATTTCGGACTACCTGGACTTTGGCTTCAGCTCCTAACAACGAAAGAACCTAAAGATGATCAAGTAGAAGTGGCTATCCTTTCATTTAAAGAACTTTTAAGAAAAGAAAATGAAACAGAAGCTGCACTTAAAACAGTAGAAATCGTTTAATTTCTAGTACAAAGGAAATAATCGTCCCAGTCGCTTATTCTAATCTTAGCTAATTTGTTTTTAATGTTTAAAAGTTTGAAAAAATGCTCATCATGCTCATAGGGAGGTGGCATTCTTGAAAAATCGGATTTCTGTATATCTCATTTATGGACTAATTTCTCTTGCTGTTATAGGAGTAACCGCCAGTCTGATTTCAAATCCTGCCGGTTTTTTGAAAAGAATAGCTGTCATTTTATTCATTGGAGCAGTAATTTTCTTCCTATTTCGCCGTATTTCTCGAGCTGGTTCTAATAAAAGTGAGCAAAGAGCATTTATTCACGCTGCAAAAAAATCCAAGAAACGCTATCTGCAAAAAGACTCTACAAAGATTAGCAACCGGAAAACAAGCGGAAGCTCATTAACCTCAATTAAAAAACCAAGAAAAAAGTCATCTGCAAATTTGACTGTAATTCAAGGAAAAAAAGGCAAAAAGAAAGATCGAGCGACATTATAAAAACCTCCAAATGGAGGTTTTTATTTTCTTATCCGATTAATAAGTCCATTGTGAAAAAAACTTCTTCGTACACTTTTCTCCTAATTCAACAAGTTCTCGCTTCTTTTCCTGAGTTAATTGAAATTCAGTCGTCTGCACACCTTCTGTTGGAATGAAAATAATATTTCTTTCATGCCTACGAGAAATATAACGAGAATCATGAGCATCCTTCATCGTTTCAAAAAGGGCTTCAAACATTTTTATTGCATTTGTGATCTTATTTTTCGGGTGCTCAATCATGTTATGACTTAGCTTTACCCCTAAAACTGGACGTGTTTTTTTTCCATTTTCATTATCAAATAACCACATAGGAAAATTACTTAGCACACCACCATCGACAATTATACTCGTGTTTCTACTAGTCATGAGCTTTACTGGTTCAAAAAAATAAGGAAGGCTACAGCTCATGCGGATTGCTTTTGCAACTGAAAATGAATCTGAAGCGATTCCGTAACTTGATAAATCATCTGGTAACACTAATAATTTACCATTTGTTAAGTCTGAAGCGATCACGCGCAATTCTCGCGATGGAAGATCTGAAAACGTCCTTATTCCTTTTGCCGCAAGCTTTTCGGCTATCCACTTCTCGAGTTCATCTCCTTTATAAAGTCCAAGACGCCAATACAGTAGAATCCATTTTGCAACGGGAGGAATGAATGTTTTTCTTGCATCAAGAAATTTCTCTAAATCCAATTCATTTAATAATTGATAAATTTCTTCACTTGTATACTTTGCTGCAATTAAAGCAGCAATAATGGAGCCTGCACTCGTTCCAGCCACATGTTTAAAGCGATAACCTCTTTTTTCAATTTCACTATAAGCACCGATGAGTGCAAAACCCTTTATTCCTCCCCCAGAAAAAACTCCATCTATATCCATTTCCGCCACTCCAATCGATGTATTTGCTTGATACATCTTTAAGCAGGAACTTAGGAAAATAGTACAGTGGACAAGGAGGATTTTTATTAAAAAAACTTAGGACCGTTTTCACAGTATAGTGAAGAAGCTGTCCACTTATTGGACAGCTCCGTTTCAATAAAACTCGATAAACTTCACGAAAGGAGACGGCATGTGTCCGTCCTCTTTTCTTTCAGATTATAAGCCGCATTTTAGTTGGGCATTGCAATTGGTGCAAGTATTACAGCCGCCAATTTCCTCAACACTCCCTTTACGGCAAACAGGGCAAGTGTTTCCAACCTCTGAACCAATTACATTTGTTGATTGCAACTCATTTATTGTATCGACTAGCACAACACGCTGCTTTGTTTTCTCTTTTTTAACAAGACTTGTATCATCAAAGCTATTTTCTTCAGCTTTTAATGTTAAAACTTGTGAATCACGTGAGCCATCTACATAAACCGTACCGCCTTTAGCACCACCACGGTATAAGCGTTCATATACTTTTTCCACTTGTTCAACACTATAGCCTTTCGGAGCATTGACTGTTTTACTTATAGAGCTGTCAATCCAACGCTGAATAATACATTGAACATCAGCATGGGCTTCCGGCGCTAAATCCATTGCAGCGATAAACCAATTTGGAAGATTATTCGGATCTGCTTCTGGATGTTTATCTAAATACTCTTGGACGATATCAGCTTTCACTTCAATGAATTTCCCAAGACGACCACTTCTAAAGTACGAGAATGAGAAGTATGGTTCAAGCCCTGTTGACACCCCAACCATTGTTCCTGTGCTCACAATTGTTACTCTCTATTACTAGAGGGCAGGACTATTAGTACCTGCTCCATATGTCGCCATATGGGTCAGACTATATCATCAACCATTTTTAGATTTGAATGTCTTTTTCGATGACAAGGATACTCGCATAGGGAGATTAAATTCGATAACTCATTAGCGCTTTTCCAATCTCCATTAAACCTACGAAATGGAATGATATGATGAACCGATAACTCAGATCCATATTCGTTTTCTGTAATACCACAGTCTTGACATGTGAAATTGTCCCGTTTTACATTCACGGGAACCATATTTTTTTCTTTGATATTGACTAGGTTTTACATTCATTTCCTTATCACAATTAAGACAATTCTTTTTCATCGGAATCACCTTGTTTTATTTTTATTATAACACAAAAAAAGAACGAGTGTTCCTTAGCGAAATGGTTGCTCGGCATGTAGTCGTTGAGGGGTCAGCCACGACTTCCCTGCGGATTGTCTGGTAGACAATAGTTTAGTCAACACTTTTGCATTTTTACCTTTTATTTCGCTGGCAAAGCGAGGTAGCAAAAGATACGCCAGGGTTTCCCGCATATAGCCAAGTTTACGCTACATTTTTACAAATGTAGGGGGCAACGTGTTTACCCGTAGGAGCAACGGTTAATAGATGAGAATTACGAATTCCGTTTTCAAGGATTGACTGACGAATATCTTCAGGCATTTTTTTCATAAATCCTGTTTCAGCAAATGCATTTCTTAGTCTGTTAGTTTCCTCTACTGTTTCCCCTGTTAAGAATGGGAAGCTTCCTTTTTCTTTTGCAAGCTCAACGGAAGCACGATATGCTGTCGTTGCAATTGTTTCGAATACTTTATCGACAAGCTCATTCCCTTTTTCAGAACCATATTCTGTTTCACAGTAGATCAATAAATCATGCAAGCCCATTACACCCAGACCAACACGACGTTCACCAAGGGCTTGTTTTTTATTTTCTTCAAGGAAATACGGAGTCGCGTTTATCACGTTATCTTGCATTCTTACTCCGACTTCGACTGTTTGCTTTAGTTTTTCAAAATCGACTGTTTTGTTTTCTTTATCAGCCATTGCTGCAAGATTTACGGCAGCTAAATTACAAACACTGTATGGCGCGAGAGGCTGTTCTCCACACGGATTTGTTGCGACAACACTTTGTCCATATGCCTTAGCATTTGTCATCTCGTTCGCATTGTCAATAAAGAATATACCAGGTTCAGCAGAGTAAGTTGCGCAAATATTGATAAGGTTCCACAGCTCTTTCGCTTGAATTTTACGATAAATTCTTACCTTATTCCCCTGTCTCTCCCATTCACGTACATCGCCAACTTTATGCCATTCTTCATTGTAATGACCCATTTGCTCTTTATCATAGCCTTCGACATCTGGGAAACGCAGTTCATATTCTGCATCCTGTTCAACTGCATCCATGAATTCTTTCGTTAAACATACGGAAATGTTTGCACCAGTAAGGAATTCCGAATTATGAACAGAATAAGTACCACCAACTTCGAGCTTTGATTCAGCATCATTTATTATTTTTTCACTAAAACCGCCATAGCCTGGAATATGCTTATAGTTAATAATTCCCTGATACATCGCTATCTCTTGTTCTGTGAAAGGAGAAAATTTCAATTTTTCTTTTGCGTATTTTTTTATTGTTTCATCTTTTGTTGTTTCAAGTAAAAAGCGTAAAATTCTTGGATTTTGCATTTTAGAAATGATAAATTCAATAATATCAGGATGCCACGCGATTACCGTCCCTTTCAGGATATTTACACTGCTTAGCAGTCGGACTAGACTATATCATCACCCTCAGCTTAACTGTTAGGGGCCGGGCGCTCATGAGAGTTTATTGTTGGGACTCACTCTCTAGTCGTTGAACCTTCGCCATTACCTCTGCCCAATGACGCTTGGCTGCAGATTGCCCAATGCTGACAATTTTCAAGCTTTCACGCCCACCGTTTCCAGTCACGTTGTAGCTTGCCAGCCTCTAAGGGTTTCCCTGCAATTCACCCGATTTTCTTGTCATCCATTTTCTGGATGACGCGGACTAGTGCACCTATATATTGCTCTTCTTTACCGTACGTTAATCCGCCAACATTATCATCTGAGCTCCTCTTCTCGAACCGCCTTGCTCGACAAGATGTGTCAGCTTCGCAATATCATCAAGCCATGATACTGAACCAGACGACTTTCCATTTACGCCTTTTGCCAGTGTATTGCGTGGTCGGAGTGCTGAGCCATTCGTACCAACGCCACCGCCACGGCTCATAATTTCCATTACTTGCTTGCGGTGCTCAGAAATTCCTTCACGGGAGTCTGCCACAAACGGCATCACATAGCAGTTGAAATAAGTAACATCTGTATCTGCTCCAGCTCCATAAAGAACGCGGCCTGCAGGAATAAAGTTTAAGCTTGCAAGCTCATCGTAAAACTTTTTGAACCAAATTTGTCTTTGCTCCTCTGTTTTTTCAACAGAAGCAAGGCCTGTCGCATTACGCTTTGCAATTTGCTCATAAAAAAGCTCCAGCGGTTTTTCAATGACATCCAGAGATTTTTTGATGATACCCGACTTTGCTTCATCTGGATCATCAAGCACACCGCGATATTCTTCTTCCACTAGAACCTTTGCTGTCTTTTCTTCCCAATCAATTTCAAGGATGTAGCCAAGTCCGCGTGCCGGAAATTTTGGATCTTCTTTGATGGTGAGTACAACGAAGTCCCCGTCTGTTAACGTAATTTTTTGTGTATCTTTGAACGTATACCTGTCTAGCATAACTAAACGGGAAACCCCTTTGTGGGTCATTTTCATATCTGGGGTAACAGGATGTACTTGAGGAAATAAACGGATGTCCTGATTCAAGCGTTCAATGTTTAAACTCATTTTTTGTCTTAATGCTACAGACATTTCTACAACTCCTTCAATAAAAGATATTCAATTTTGATTATAAAAACTAGCTTTTGTAATTTCTAGCTGTTTTTATTAATAACCTTAAGTTACCATATCAAATATGGAAAATCAACTATAAAATCTATATGTAGTGGTTGCTTATTTTAATAAACCACTACATATTGTGTTTGATTCATGCTAAATCTTTTTTGTCAAAAACAAAAAAAAGTAGAATTTGGAGAAAACGAAAGGGATTCATAGATTTATAGGCTATTTAGATAAATTTCAATATTTTTTGCCGCTTGCACTTTTCCGCCTAGCAATTATGACCTAAAGAGTTTTAATTCACAAAGAATAACAGGCATTGATATTCCCCCGTATGAGAACGAAAATCGATTTTTTTTACAAAAAAAAAGCACAGCGGTTTAATTGCTCCCTGCGCTTCCATCCTATTATTTATCATTATTTTTAGGAATGAACTCAAATATTTTTTCGGATTCAAAACTATCTACTAATCGCTGAAGCCATTCGTAATATTTAAGAGCTGATTGTAATTTTTCAAGATCAACCTTTGCTAAATTTATAATTTCTTCATCAGTATCCTCTGAATGAACGAGACGTTCAAGCTCCTTAATTGCCTTAGACATTGCGGACATATTCATTGCAGCACCTGTACGCCACTTGATCGTAAAGAAATCAATAAAGGTTTGGTGCCAATCCTCTTCAGCTTGATACAAATCTTTTCGATTTCCCTTTTTCCAGACTTTTTCAACCATTTTAAGCTCTTGCAAAACTCGTACAGAGGTGCTCATACTTGTTTTACTCATTTTGAGTTCTTCCTTCATTTCATCTAAAGTCATCGGGTTGTTATGGAAATATAACATTCCATACAATCTACCAATAGAATCTGTTACTCCATATAGATTCATATTCTTGGCCATCGTTTCGATTACCCGCTCACGTACAAGCTCAAGCTTATCTTTTCCATTCATAAAGACCATCACATCCATACATTTAGATCTATAAAAATTTATTGCTCTGTTTCCCAAAACGCAATATTCATTAATTAGACTAACATGTTTTTTTCGAAAGTAAAGAAACATCTTTTCGTTTATCTAGGAGGAAATGAAAGGAATTGTAAGGAAAAGAACTGTACACTTCGTACAGTTTTAACTGTACAAACCAAACGATTGAATATGAGCATTTATCGACTTTGCTCTATTTTTCGATAACTTATACAATTATAAAGTCTGATTGAGCGGGAAGAATAATAAAGAGGTGAAGAATTTGAATGACAATCATCATATAAAGATAAATGTAAAAAATGTAACGAAAATTTTTGGTAAAAACAAAAAAAGAGCACTTCAACTACTTAGTGAAGAAAAAACAAAAAGTGAAATCTTACAAAAGACCGGTGCAACAGTTGGGATCAATCAAGCTTCCTTTCATGTTCATTCTGGAGAAATCTTCGTCATAATGGGGCTATCAGGCAGCGGAAAATCAACTTTAGTACGGACATTAAACCGCCTAATTGAACCAACTAGTGGGGAAATCTCCATTGATGGTCAAGACATTACGAAAATGAAAAAAGCTGAGTTAAGGGAGGTTAGGAGAAAAAAAATCAGCATGGTTTTTCAAAAGTTCGCCCTATTCCCCCATCGAACTGTCTTAGAAAATACAGAGTACGGTTTAGAAATACAAGGAATGGAAAAGAATGAAAGAGAACAAAAAGCCTTAAAAGCACTACAATTGGTTGACCTTATCGGTTATGAGCATCAGTATCCAGACCAACTGAGTGGAGGCATGCAGCAGCGAGTAGGACTTGCTAGAGCACTTGCAAATGACCCTGATATTTTGTTAATGGATGAGGCATTTAGTGCATTAGATCCACTCATTCGTAAAGATATGCAGGATGAATTGGTCGAGATTCAAGCGAGAATGGAAAAGACCATTGTCTTCATTACACATGATTTGGATGAAGCACTTCGCATCGGTGACAGGATTGCATTAATGAAGGATGGAGTGATCGTTCAAATTGGTACACCAGAAGAAATATTAATGAGTCCATCTAATCACTATGTTGAAAGGTTTGTAGAAGATGTTGATTTATCTAAAGTACTAACAGCAAGCCATGTTATGAAAAGAGCTGAAACCGTCCAAATTGATAAAGGACCACGAGTAGCTCTACAAATGATGAAAGATCTAGGTATCTCAAGTATTTATATTGTCGATAAAAAAAATACTTTACATGGGGCCATTACTGCAGATGAAGCACGGGCAGCCGCAGATAATAGACAATCATTGACAGACGTGATGAATCGTAATGTTCAAACAGTCACTCGTGATACATTATTAACCGACCTATTCGATAAAGTTTCAACAGCCACGATTCCAGTTGCTGTCACAGATGAAAAGAACCGTCTTTACGGGGTACTTGTCCGTGGTGCTGTCATTGGCGCACTTGCAGGAAATAACGGGGCGATTAATGATATTCATCAATCAGACAACAAACAGAAACAATCCGATAAGGGGGTGAGCTAATCATGGAAAATGTATTGCCAAAACTCCCGATTGCCTCTTGGATCGATCGATTCGTCGACTGGTTAACCATTACATTTGAAGTTGTCTTTGATGGTATTTCTGAAGTTTTAGAAACAGTTGTGGAAGGAATCGTAACAGGGCTAAGCTTCATTCCATTCTATATTTTTATCATTTTATTAGGTTTATTAGCATGGAAGCTGTCATCAAAGGGCATTGCCTTATTTACAATAATCGGATTGCTTTTAATCGAAAATCTAGGCTACTGGGAGCAGATGCTTGAAACCCTTTCTTTAGTTCTATCGGCTGTTTTCATTTCTATACTAATCGGAATTCCAGTCGGCATATGGGCATCACAAAGTACAAAAGTGAAAAAATTCGTTATCCCAATACTGGATTTTATGCAAACAATGCCAGCATTCGTTTATTTAATCCCTGCGATCTTTTTCTTTAATATCGGTGTTGTTCCTGGTGTTGTGGCATCTGTTATTTTTTCTATGCCACCAACGATACGATTAACCATCTTAGGCATTCAGCAAGTACCAGCAGATATTATTGAAGCAACAGAAAGCTTTGGTTCTACGATGGGCCAACGACTATTCAAGGCTCAGCTACCGCTAGCAATGCCAACCATCATGGCTGGAATTAATCAAAGCATTATGCTTGCACTATCAATGGTTGTCATCGCCTCTATGGTGGGAGCCCCTGGTCTTGGTGCTGATGTTTACCGAGCTGTAACACAAATTCAAATTGGAAAAGGTTTTGAGGCTGGTCTAGCTATTGTTGTAATAGCTATCGTTTTAGACCGGATAACACAAAATATAGGAATTAAAAAACAAGGGGGAAATAGGGAATGAAGAAAAAATGGTTATCAGCATTAATCATACCTGCATTAACATTAGGTCTCGCTGCATGTAGTGGAGATAATGAAGAAAGCAATAATGGGAAAAGCACATCTGCAACTTCTGTTGGAGAAAGTGTGGACTACAAAATCATTGGCATCGATCCTGGTGCTGGATTAATGAAAGCAGCTGCCTCATCTATTAAGGAATATGAGCTAACAGACTGGAATTTAGTAGAAGGTTCAGGAGCTGCAATGACGGCTACTTTGAAAAAAGCTTATAACAAAAAGGAACCAATTATTATTACAGGCTGGACTCCGCACTGGATGTTTTCAAAATTTGATCTGAAATATTTAGATGATCCAAAAGGTGTATTTGGTGGGGAAGAGAGCATTCATACGATTACTCGAGTCGGATTAGGTGATGATCATCCTTCTGCCTATAAATTCCTTGATCAATTTCATTGGACAGCAGATGATATGGCAAATGTAATGGTAAAGATAACGGATGGTGAAGATCCCAAAGATGCTGCTAAAGAATGGATCGAAGTAAATAAAGAGAAAGTAGCAGAATGGACAGATGGGATTCAAGAAGTAGATGGTGATAAAATCACGCTAGGGTATGTTGCTTGGGATAGCGAAATTGCAAGTACAAATGTGATTTCTGCCGTGTTAACAGAACTAGGCTATAAAGTTACATTGAGACAAATTGAAGCTGGTCCAATGTGGGCAGGAATCGCGGATGGAAGTCTTGATGCGAGTGTCGCTGCATGGCTTCCTATCACACATGCAGATTATAGCGAAAAATTCTCTGGAAAATTCGAAGATCTAGGTGCTAATATGGAAGGAACAAAGATTGGTCTTGTTGTTCCAGCATATATGGACATTGATTCAATTGAGGATTTAAAATAACAAAATGGTAACAAAAGGACAGAACTTCAAGATAATTTAGAGGTTCTGTCCTTTTACTTCCTTATGTCATTGAATAGTCTATAAATCATTATTTCTTTCATTGTCATACCTTTGCATCAGCTTTTCGCCTAAATCCAGCCCTTCCCTTCTGCCATCGTAATGGCTTCAATACGATTTTTCACATTCAATTTACTAATAATTTCTGACATATAATTGCGGACAGTCCCCGTTGATAAAAAAAGCAGCGCAGCAATTTCTTTCGTTGTTTTCCCATCTGCCACCATCCGCAATACTTCCCTTTCTCTTTCCGTTAAAGGATTTTCCTCCTTTAAACTGCCGAAAATAAGCTCAGGAGCAAATTCTCGCTTGCCTTTCATCACCTTTCGAATCGCTTCTGTGAGATCATCACTGGACCCATCCTTGAGCATATAACCGTGTACATCCGTCTTTACAGCACGTTCAAAATAGCCAGGACGAGCAAATGTCGTTAAAATAATAATTTTGCATTCAGAACCGAGCTTTTTTAGCTGTTCTGCAACTTCCAGCCCACTCATGACAGGCATTTCTATATCCATCAAACAAACGTCTGGCTTCAATGACAAAATGGTATTTAAGGCCTCTTGCCCATTTTTAACTTGAGCAACCACCTTGAGATCATCTTCAAAATCAAGTAAAGAGCCTAATGCTCCTCTTAGCATACCTTGATCCTCAGCGATGACGATTCGGATCATGACACAACACCAGCCTCTCTCTCTTTTATTATGACTGGGACTGTTATGATAAGCTTCGTCCCTTCCTCAGCCGTAATCTGCATACTGCCATCGATTAATTCAAGTCTTTCCATCATTCCTTTTAAACCATTTCCAACATTATTGCTGTTTACAATTCCCCTGCCGTCATCATAAATACTTATGTTAATCTCCCCTGCATTTTCAGTTAATCCAATATGACAATTTTTTGCTTGGCTATGTTTTACGACATTCGTTACTGCCTCGCGAATACACATACTAAGAATATTTTGCGTTAGTCCTGGAATGTCTTCTAGTAATAAATCATGATCATAATGTAGAGAGATGCCCGCAGCCTTCAGTATTGATGCGGTCGAAAGCAACTCCTCGGCAATCGTAATCGCTCTCATTTCTGACACAAGCTCACGGACTTGTGACAATGCAGTACGAGAGGTTCTCTCGATTTCCTTTACTTCAAGCTCAGCACGTTCGATATCCTTTTTGATTAGCTTCCCTACTAGCTGGCTCTTTAACGTAATCAATGAGAGTGTATGCCCGAGTGTATCATGAAGATCGCGTGCTATTCTTATCCGTTCCTCGCGCTTAACAAGCTCTTCAATTTTTTCATTCGCTTCATTAAGCTTTCTTTCGAGCTCCATTCTACTATTCATCGATCGAATCCCGAATGGTGAGATTAACATAATAAAAACGAAAGGTGTAAAAAACAATAGTCCTTCTGGAAATAATTTTTCAAAATGAATCATGAACGGAATAAGGATGGCGATTCCAAAGAAAAATAGGGCAAGTGAAAATTTCTTCTTATTCTCAAACCAGCCAATAAAATGTGCTGAAAAATAACCTAAAAAGATGATATTAATATTAATTGATGCAGATAGAAATAAAATAATCGCAACTTGAAAGATTAGCCACTTCGTAAATGATTTAGTCGCAAAATAAAGCTGGCGATATGATATCATAAATAAAAATAATAATACATAACCGGTATAAAACTTCCATCCGCTCTCAAAATAAAGATAATAAGCCGGCAAAAATAGATAGATAAGAAATATATATGGGAAAAAACCATATTTAGATGGAAAGATTTCAAATCTTCTTTTCACCATTATTACACCGTCGCTTCCTGCTTTCTCCTAATATAACTAGATAATAGCATGAAAAGGAAAAGATAACCTATTAAGATGATGAAATTCGTCCATTCAGGGCTGTTTCCACGAATAATCTCCCAAGCCCCATTCCCAAAATTATAAGAAGGAAGCCAAAACGCAATTTTTTGAATAAAGCTAGGCATTACTTCCATCGGCATCCACATACCACCGGAAATCGCAAGAACCATATAAATGACATTTGAAACACCAGAAGCCGTATCAACCCTTTTCATTGCACCAATCAATGTACCTAATGCTAGAAACGGCAATGACCCAAATAATATCCATAATCCGCTCATTATCCATTCAGATGCTGTGAGCGTAACTCCATTTATGAGCGCCCCAGAGATAAAAATAATCGAAATCGAGCATATGTGAATCATCGTTTGTCCAACCATTTTTGCAGTAAAATAAGCTAGATTCGATAATGGGGTTATCCTCATAAAGAGTGACCATCCCTTTGTGCGCTCCTCAACAAGCCTAATCCCTAGTATCATAATTGCCGATCCCATAACACTAAACGTCGTCATTGACATTAAGTAATGCGCCTGCCACTCCTGCTTCCCTTGAATACTCGTATTGAAGACTTTCGTAAAAATGACATAAAAAACGATTGGCATAAAAAGCGACCAAAAAACAAAATAGGGATTCCGCAAAATGCGAATGATTTCCATCTTGCATTGCATGACAAAAGCGTTCATTTAAATCGCCTCCTTATTCTCTGTCAATCGTTCAAATGCTTCCTCTAAGCGACCGTGCTCAATTTGAATTTCACTGAGCTTAAGTTTCTTTTCGTATAAGGCTGCAAGCACATTATCCGTATTTTCTGTCACAATATAGATTCTCTCATTCTTTTCATACACATCTGAAGCATCTGGTAGCTGCTTTAATTCTTGAATCGATATCTCTTCATTTGCCTTAAATGAAACGCTTTGTTTTGATAGTTTGGCTTTTATATCAGCTGGGGTTCCATCCATAACTATCGAGCCGTGATTAAATAAAATAATCCGTTCGGCAACATCATCCGCTTCTTGGAGATAATGAGTTGTAAAAATGATCGTTTTTCCTCTATGCTTTAATTCTTCGACAGTTTGCCAGAATAATCTTCTTGATTGTATATCCATCCCAACAGTCGGTTCATCAAAGAAGATTAATTCCGGATCACCTACAAGTGCTAACGCAACCCCTAGCCTTCTTTTTTGACCACCGGAAAGCTTATCTGCCCTCTTCTTCAAGTCTTCTTCATCCAGTCCCGTTAATGCCACTAGTTCCTCAAAGCTTAATGGATTAGGATAATAGCTTCTAAACAAGTGGATAATCTCTTTCACCTTTAAGGCATCTATTACGCTTACCTCTTGGAGCATCGCCCCTATTTTCTCACGGATTTTTCTTTCTTTCGGATCGCCATTCAATAAATTTACTTCTCCACTTGTCGCCTCAAGCAGCCCTAACAGCATCATAATGGTCGTCGTTTTCCCAGCCCCATTCGGTCCAAGAAGCGCAACAACCTCGCCTTTTTTAATTGAAAACGAAACTTGATCAACTGCTTTTTTATTTTTAAATGTTTTCGTTACATTCGTAAGTGTGACAACTGTTTCCATTTCTCCACCTCCGTTATTTCTACTTTCATTGTATTATCAAGGAAGAATTTGGATTAGTGGATAATGTCATTTCTTTCGGATGACATTCGTCATATTCGGGGAAAAAACAGAAAGTTGAACTCATTATTAAATGCAAAAAAAAACAGCTCAAGGCCGCTTTTTATCTTTTGAAGTTCCATTCATCTGTTTCATAACGTTCTTTTGCGATTTTATGAACATAAGCTAACTCAGTTGCAGACAGCTCATGCGGCGCTAATTCGATATTGAGTCCGTCTTCAAAACCTCGCTTGAAGGCATCCTTCGCTTGCTCCATTGTGACACGTTCTTTTTTTATCTCATTAATCGCTACCGCTTTATTTTTAAACGACTTTTGCATTCGCTCCCTCACTCGATCATTCGGGTATTTAAATAAGCTAAAGAGCTTGTGCTCCTCAATATCTAAAAGAATCGAACCGTGTTGCAGGATGACACCCTTCTGCCGGGTTTGTGCACTTCCCGCTACTTTCCGCCCTTCAACAACTAGCTCGTACCAGCTTGGAGCATCAAAGCACACGGCCGAGCGTGGATTCTTTAAGGACTCTTTTTCTTCAGCCGTTTTTGGAACAGCAAAATAGGCATCCATTCCTAATTGGTGGAATCCTCTTAATATCCCTTCCGAAATAACCCGATATGCCGCTGTTACCGATTGCGGCATTTGTGGATGTTCCTCAGAAACAATGACACTGTATGTTAGCTCATGCTCATGTAATACGCCTCTTCCGCCAGTCGGCCTGCGAACAAATCCAAGACCATGTTTCTTAACGGCCTCAAGATTAATTTCTTTCTCCACTTTTTGAAAATAGCCGATCGAGAGTGAGGCTGGATTCCAGCCGTAAAAACGTATCGTAGAAGGGATTTTCCCTTCGCTTTTCCAATCAAGCAATGCTTCATCAAGTGCCATATTAAATGCAGGGGAACAATTGCCTGAATCAATAAAGCGCCAAACTTCTTTTTCCATCCTCAAAACCTCATTTACATATTGATAACCTCCTATTCATTTTAGCAAAACAAGGCAAGTTTTTCTTCTATTGTTACATTGTTTTAAAAAAATCATTTTTAAAAAGGAAAAGAGGCTTTTCGATTAGTTCTACTTTACTCACATGATTGAAGACTTATATAATAAAGAAGGCGTAGTTAAGCGTGAAAGGAGAAAGACATATTGAATACACTATTTTTTCTACTAGTTCTTACTGGTGCATTCCTTGTATATTCACTTGTTACATGGTTGTATCAAAAGAAAATCGTCAAAACATTAACAGAAGAACAATTTCGCGAGGGATATCGGAAGGCCCAATTAATCGATGTTCGCGAACCAAATGAGTTCAACAACGGACATATTCTTGGAGCAAGGAATATTCCCCTCTCCCAAATGAAAATGCGAATGCAAGAGCTTCGTTCTGATAAACCTGTTTATCTCTACTGTCAAGGTGGAACGAGAAGTGGTAGAGCAGCTCAATTTCTATACAAAAGAGGCTTCCGCAATCTTTCACACCTTAAAGGTGGATTTAAAAAATGGACAGGAAAAATTAAAACAAAATAAATTCTAAAAGCTCAAAATAAAAAAGAGTGAGGAAAGAATGTACACTGTTCTTCTTTCCTCACTCTTTATTTTGTCATTCAAGTACTTTTATTGTTTTTGATAGCGAAGAACTGGTTTACGGGCTGCCAATGTTTCGTCTAGTCTACCTACAACCGTATTATGTGGAGCTTCTTGAATGATTTCTGGATTCTCTTCTGCTTCCTTCGCGATTTGAAGCATAGCATCGATAAACGCATCGAGCGTTTCTTTAGATTCTGTCTCAGTCGGTTCAATCATCATGCACTCTTCCACAATTAATGGGAAGTAGATGGTTGGTGGATGATAGCCGAAGTCTATGAGACGTTTAGCGATATCAAGAGCACGTACGCCGAGTTTCTTTTGACGATTTCCACTTAATACGAATTCATGCTTACAATGTCTATCAAATGGAAGGTCATATGCATGTTGCAATCTTCTCATCATATAATTCGCATTTAATACTGCATATTCAGTTACAGCTTTTAAACCGTCTGGTCCCATGGAACGAATATACGTATAGGCGCGAACATTAATTCCGAAGTTACCATAGTATGGCTTAACACGTCCAATGGATTGTGGACGGTCATAATCAAATACATATTTATCGCCTTGTTTCGTGATGATTGGTTTTGGAAGATAAGGAATAAAGTCTGCCTTTACACCAACAGGACCTGAACCTGGTCCGCCTCCGCCGTGTGGGCCAGTAAATGTTTTATGAAGATTAAGGTGAACAAGGTCAAAGCCCATATCTCCTGGACGAACTTTAGACATGATCGCATTTAAGTTCGCTCCATCATAATACAGTTTTCCACCTACACCATGAACAATTTCAGCCATTTCAAGAATATGTTCTTCGAATAAACCGATTGTATTTGGGTTTGTCAACATTAATGCTGCTGTATCTTCACCAACAACACGACGTAAATCCTCAATGTCAACAAGGCCATCTTCAGTTGATTTAACCGTAACGGTTTCAAAGCCGGCTACTGATGCTGAAGCAGGATTCGTACCATGTGCTGAGTCTGGGATAATGACTTTTGTTCGGTTGAAATCACCGTTTGCTTCATGGAAAGCACGGACCATCATTAAGGCTGTCCATTCTCCGTGCGAGCCTGCTGCAGGCTGAAGCGTCACTTCATCCATACCAGTAATCTCAATTAAATGCTGTTGCAGGTCATACATAAGTTCTAATGCACCTTGAACACTGCTTTCATCTTGCAAAGGATGCAAGTGAGCAAACCCATTGTAACGTGCTACATTTTCATTAATCTTCGGATTATATTTCATTGTACATGAACCTAATGGATAGAAGACTGAGTCAATACCAATGTTGCGTTTAGAAAGTGCAGTGTAATGACGCATAATATCTAGCTCTGAAACTTCTGGAAGCTCTGGTTCTTCAACTCTGAAATACCCCTCTGGAAGTAGCTCATTAATTTCAGTTTCCGGAACATCCATTTCCGGGAGACTAAACCCAATACGACCAGGTTTGCTTAATTCAAAAATGAGTGCTTGATCGTCCTTATGCATGGTACTCCCCCATTTCTTTAACAAATGTATCGATTTCTTCCTTCGTTCTTAATTCTGTAACGGCAACGAGCATATGATTTTTTAAATCGGAATAACCACGGCCTAAATCATAGCCACCAATGATTCCTTTTTCAAGAAGCTTTACATTTACTTCTTTAACATGCGCATTTAATTTTACAACAAATTCATTAAAAAAGTGGCCATCAAAGACAATCTCAAACCCGTTTTCTTTAAATTGCTTTTTCGCATAATTCGCTTTTTGAAAATTTGCAAGCGCCATTTCCCTGACACCTTTTTTACCTAATGCTGTCATTGCGACAGAGGCAGCTAAAGCAGTAAGTGCTTGGTTTGAACAAATATTAGAAGTCGCTTTTTCTCTCCGAATATGCTGCTCACGAGCTTGCAATGTTAAAACGAAGCCACGGCGGCCTTCCTCATCAACCGTTTGACCAATAAGACGTCCCGGAACTTTTCGTAATAATTTATTTGTTACAGCAAAATACCCGCAATGAGGTCCACCAAATGCAGTTGGAATACCAAATACTTGTACATCACCAACAACTATATCCGCTCCAAATTTCCCTGGTGGTGTTAGCGCACCTAGTGCAAGTGGATTACTTGAAACAACAAACATGGATTTATGTGCATGAATGATTCCCTCAAGCTCTTTTAATGGCTCGATTCTTCCGAAGAAGTTCGGGTATTGTACAATAACCGCAGCAACATCTTCATTAATCAATTCTTTAAGAGCCTCAACATCTGTAACTCCTTCTTTTTGAGGAATTTCAACAACTTCAATGTATTGACCCTTCGCATAAGTTTTCAAAACTTCCTTATACTCAGGATGAACAGTAGTTGATATTAACACCTTTTTGCGGCGAGTATATCCTGCACTTAACATAGCAGCTTCGGCTAAAGCGGTGCCACCATCATACATAGAAGCATTCGCAACTTCCATACCTGTCAGCTCACAAACCATCGTTTGAAATTCAAAAATGGCTTGTAGCTCCCCTTGGGAAACTTCAGGCTGATATGGTGTATATGCTGTATAAAACTCTGAACGGGATAGAACATGATCGACTATGACTGGCATATAATGATCATAAACACCTGCTCCTAAAAAAGAAGTGTTGTTTTTTAAATCTGCATTTTTTTGTGCCAATTCAGTTAATTCTTTCATTAATGCTGTTTCTGTAGCTGCTGGCTTAATATTATACTCGCCTTTAAAGCGAACACGCTCAGGAATATCCTGGAATAGCTCATCAATAGAGTTTACACCGATCGCATCGAGCATTTCTTTTTTATCTGACTCAGTCAACGGTAAATAGCGATGTTTCATCATAAAACTCCTCTCCTATTTATTCTCTCTTTTATAGAAAGGTGTAGGGGCCACAACTGCTTTCAGGCGCTTTCCACGAATTTCTACTTCAACTTCATTTCCTACGCTTGTTTCATTGCTGTTCAATAACGCTAAACCGATATTTTTCTTTAATGTTGGCGATTGTGTTCCTGTCGTCACTTCGCCTATTTGCTCATCACCTTTATAAACTGGATAGCCATGACGAGGAATCCCGCGATCAATCATTTCAATTCCAACAATTTTTCTCTTTAAACCATGCTCCTTCTGGTTTACTAAAACTTCTTTCCCATTAAACTCAGCTTCTTTATTCACTTTTACCGCAAAGCCAATCCCTGCTTCTAACGGAGTAATATGCTGCGAAATTTCTTGGCCATAAAGGACAAGATTTGCTTCAAAGCGCAATGTATCACGTGCACCTAAGCCACATGGAATAACTCCATCCTCTTTCCCAGCCTCTAAAATATCTCGCCAAATAGAAATGACATCTTTCACAGCACAATAAATTTCAAAGCCATCTTCACCCGTATAACCCGTTCTTGATACGAGAGCTTTTTTTCCATTAATATTAACATCGTCTTGAAATTTAAAGAAACCAATATCTGCTAAGTTTGTCTCTTCTACTAATTTTTGCAGCGCCTGCTCTGCAAGTGGACCTTGAATCGCAACTTGAGCCATTTTTTCTGATAGATTCTCAAGCTTAATATCACCTTCAAGATGGTCAATAAGCCATTTATAGTCCTTATCTATATTTGAAGCGTTTACTACGAGCAAATAATGATCGTCCGCAAATTTATAAACAAGTAAGTCATCAACTGTTCCGCCATTTTCATAGCACATGGCAGTATATTGGACACCAAAATCTTTTATTTTCGAAATATCATTTGTCATCATTTTTTGTAAAAAAGGCAAACTATCTGATCCTTTTACTTCAATTTCTCCCATATGAGACACATCAAATAGACCTGCTCTTGTGCGTACAGCCTCATGCTCTTCTTTAATACTTGAAAATTGAACAGGTAGATCCCAACCCCCAAAATCAATTGTTTTCGCACCATGATCTTTATAAACATCAAATAATGGTGTACGTTTCAACTGTGACATTTTTGTCCCCCTTTTTCCTTTAATAAAGTTTAGAAATTACCACGAAAAGCTTATCGTCTTTCACGCATAAAAAAGGACAGAAAATCCCCTCATACCATGAGAAGATCTCTGTCCTTGCACCTGAAAGTTTACCGTTAATCGGCTTTCCCCTTTGGTGGCTCAATTAGAAAGGGGTGTAGTCCTTTTCAAAAAAGAGCACTCTCCAGAGCTACGTCAAACAAGAGTTCTTTTGCCTGAGAGATTCACAATTATGATTGTTTGCTCCTTCGGCGCTACAAATGTAGTCTCTCCTCTTGTCATCATCCGTATTTATAAAATTTTCCAAGTTGGTTCATACTAAACGAACAATCACTTTTTAAAATTAGTCTGTTAAATTTTGGTGTTGATTTCTGCTACAAGTGATAAAAACAATATGCATTAACAGAGCTTAAAATGGAAAATCCTTGTTGTTTTACGATAAACAATCATTGATGTGGCAAATTTCAAAACTTTCAAAGCTACTATTAATCCTACCATTAGAATACTGTTTGAGCAATGGGGAATATTTTTTAGAGGGGTGCTTATAATGCCTGTTCAAATTGAATTTAACTTAGCTTGGCAAGATGAATTTTTAAAAAGAGCCGATGGGGATGGGCCGTGGGGAAATTGGGAATTATTTAAATTAGCCATCGAAGTAGAAAAACATACAATCATTCCAGATTTTGAAGGATTACAGGCCCCAAAGCATTTATCCGGACTCACCCCTTTACCACATCAATTAGAAGTAGCAAAGCAAGTCATCGAAAATATGAACGGCAAAGCGATTCTTGCGGATGAAGTCGGCTTAGGAAAGACTATTGAAGCTGGATTAATATTAAAGGAGTATATGATCCGTGGATTAGTAAGGAAGGTGCTCATCCTTGTCCCTGCTTCTCTCGTTTCACAATGGGCGTTTGAGCTAAATACGAAGTTTTTCATCCCTGCAATCGAACAGAAAAAAAGCTATGTTTGGGAGCAATGTGATATTGTGATTTCCTCCATTGATACAGCAAAACGTGCACCGCATTGCGAAATCATTTATAAACAAAACTATGATTTAATTATTATCGATGAGGCCCATAAGCTTAAAAATAATAAAACAAAAAACTATGAGTTTGTCCAAAACTTAAAAAAGAAATTTTGCTTACTATTAACTGCTACACCCGTGCAAAATCGGATTAGTGAAATTTTTAATTTAGTCTCTCTACTAAAGCCAGGTCATCTTGGCAATGAATCTGTCTTCTATGAGAAATATCATAAAGATTCCCGAAGCTTAAATGATGATGAGCGCCTTAAAGCACTTGTCAATAAAGTTATGATCCGTAATCGGAGGGAGGATACAGGGATCGAATGGAAAAAACGAAAGGTCGAAACCATTCCGATTGAATTTTCCCCTAAGGAACAGGCACTTTATGATGCAATCACAAGCATACGAAGCGAAGGGAATTGGTTAAGTTCAAGTCCATTTTCGATCATGACTCTTCAAAGAGAAGCATGCAGCAGCAGAGAGGCTGTTTTTTTCACATTACAAAACATGCTCAAACGGCAGGAAAATCCCTCAACATCATTTGAAACAAAGATTCATTCATTAATTGCACATGTTGAAGCTGTTCAAATGAATTCAAAGGCCGAAAAAGCGCTCAAATTCATTCAGGATATAAATGATAAAGTGATTATTTTTACTGAATATCGTGCAACACAAATGTATTTACAATGGTTCCTTAAACAGCATAATATTACTTCAGTTCCCTTTCGCGGCGGTTTTAAAAGGAGTAAAAAAGACTGGATGAGAGAGCTATTTCAAAAGAATGTGCAAGTGCTTATCGCAACGGAAGCAGGAGGAGAAGGAATTAATCTACAATTTTGCAATCATATTATCAATTTTGACCTTCCTTGGAATCCGATGCGTCTTGAACAAAGAATTGGCCGCATCCATCGGCTCGGACAGGAAAAAGATGTCCATATTTATAATTTCGCCACAAAAAATACTGTTGAAGAATATATTTTAAAGCTTTTATATGAAAAAATTCATCTTTTCGAGAAAGTAATTGGAGACTTAGATGATATACTAACGAGATTTGATTTCGGTAATTTTGAAGATCATTTAATTGATATTTTCGGAAAATCAGCATCTGAAGGAGAAATGAAAATAAAGATGGAAAATCTTACATCAATGATTCAATTGGCTGAACAGCTAAAGGGAGATGAAATAAATGCAGCAACAGGAAATACATCAGTTCTTTGAAAGATATTTTCAAGCAAACGACTGTGCAATCATTCAAAATGAACCTGGCTATCTAACCGTACAATTAACTGCTGAGCTGGATAAAGAGCTAATGAATCGACCTTTTTACTGGCATTACTTAGAGAAAACAGGCGGGATTCCAAACCCAATGAGGCTCACATTAATTACAAACCCGCAAAAAGCACCGAAGGATTTGAAAGGAGAAAGCATTCATTTCGGCTCTCCCCGCCTGCATCAAGTGTTCACATCAACGAAAAATCTTGCAGGTTATATCCGCTTATATGAAAAGGGTGAGCAAGCAGCGCACAAACATACACCGCTTAAACCATGGCTTGGGATAAACGTCCGCATCTCCTATCAATGTGATCGCAAGCGGGATGTCTTTAAATCAATCGGCTTGCAATTAATCAACGGAAGAATGGTCGAGGATTTTCATGAAAATCTCCTTAAATTAGCGCTGACTCGAAAAATCCCTGATTATTCATTTACCATCTCCCCACTCATCATGCCAAAAAGTGGGATGATGCGAATCGAAAGATTTCTTAAAGATGAAATCAAGAAAGAGGATCACACTTGGGCTGAAGAAGCGAAGAAGCGCTGGGAGAAAGACTTAACATTGCTCGAGCATTTTTACGAAGATATCGAAGAAAAAGGAGAAATATATGAAACTGAGAAAGCAGCATTAAAGGAGCAATATGAACCGAAAATATCGATCTCCGTTATAAATGGCGGCTTATTTTACTTGACAGATTCAGCTATTTAGAAAAAGGCTCTGTTAAAGGATCATGTTGATTTTTGCACCTGTTGATTGGAGCGGAAATCAACAACCATGATTAACAGAGCCTATCAAAAAGAAGAAGCCAAACTTATTTTGACTTCTTCCTGCTTTTATTCTTTATCACCCACTCATAAAAAACATATGGAAAAATACCGAACCATTTTAACAGAAATGGCTCTCTCATTTCCTTTTTTTCCTCATGATAGCGTCTGCGTTCTTCCTTTGGCTGATCAATATATTTTACAACCGTTTCGGTAAGATACTTTACATAATCATTGGATTTCAATAATATCCCACCCTGTAAAACATCCTTATTTAACTAGCCTTATCCGTAAAACTCTTCTTTTCCTACTAGCAGACTTCAGCTAGATTACTAAATAAAGTATGCCCTTCTATTTCTGTTTTAAACAACCAATAATCTCCTTGGCAATTTCCCCAACCATTTTGCCCGTTGTCTCAATTATATAATCAGCTGTATTTTGATAAAATATCATTCTTTTCTCATATAGATCGATGATTTGCGCACTTTTATCACCTTTTAATAATGGGCGGGATTCATCATATTCTAGCCTTTTCATAATCTCTTCAACAGTTGCAAACAAGAAAAAGACCGTTCCTTCTTTTAATAGGTGGCGATTTTCTTCACTAGTAATAATTCCTCCCCCAGTTGTGATCACAGCATGTTCATCCCTTAGTTTTTGCAAAAGCTTTGTTTCACATTCGCGAAAATAAGATTCACCTTGCTCGGCAAAGATTTGATTAATGCTCTTATTCTCATGCTTCTCAATTTCTTCATCAATATCTAGTACAGGAATGGCTAATTGTTTCCCCAATTCTTTTCCAATGGTTGTTTTTCCAGCACCCATAAAGCCAATTAAATAGATTGTTTTCATCGCAAATCCCTACTTCAGTTTTTTTCAATCCATTTTATCATTTTTCCTTTCTCCGTGTCATAATAACCGATACCAATCACAACTGGGAGATTTTCCATCCTTAAATCAAATGTCACCTTCAGCAATTCCTCTGGTAGCTTCTCAGTGCGATAATCGACACTTCCATGCGAAAAAAAGAGACTTCCAATTAATAAATCATCCTTATCTTCCATTAATGATAGTTCGTTTTCCACATGCTTAACCGAGCTTAAAAAATAATATTCTTGTTTGAAAATTGTTTCAGATTCTTTATTTATTTTTTTCTCAGCAATAAATTGTTCCAAATAGATCGCGATGAACATCGAAAAGAGAAGAATCATGCAAAAAGTGAGTGGGTATGTAAACCCTTTTTCGTTACGGATCATCCTGTTCCTCCAAATCCAGAAAGGAATAAATGAGAGCAGAATGAATTTGCGAAAATTTATCCTTTACAGTCATTCTCACGCCGTCCTTTAAATCGTCAAACTGTACGGTATCTATCTGTTGAAGGACAACCTCATGCCCAGTATTATTTACACGTCTTCTAATACTAGTATTATATTTTTCATATTGGATCTCTTGTCGATCTTTGTTTAATATAAGCTTACCATTCACAATGCTCACCTCTTCAGACAACCGTACTTCTTTTTTTAACTGGTTAATAAATACATGCCACTCCATATTTTGTGTTCTTCCATCCAAGCGATCATTTTGAAAGATAAGCTTAAAACTAAGTGGTAGAAAAGCAACAATAATCAGGAAAATCGAAAACCCATAAAGCATTTCAAGCATCGTAAATCCCAAATTATTCAAAGATCTCACATAATGTATATATCTTTTGAAAACTGTCTTCATATTTTATGCAAACCTCCATTTTTCCCTCCCCATCATGTAACTCAGGAAAAATTTCATATTCAGTTTGGTTGATCCGATATATTTCAGGCATTGGACCTACACCTTCTTTTTTTGCGAAAAGTAATTTTTCATATAATAGTTTTGTAGCTGTATATTCTTGCTCTGTTTGAATAGAGTAATCGAATGCTTTCAATATCAATGGAAAAAGAACTCCAGCAATCATTAGCCAGGCAGTTAAAGTTAATAACAATTCTACTAAAAAGTAGCCCTCACTCTTTTTGAACATAAAATCTTCCCCTGCCAATCTGAAAGGTCATCCGATATTTTTCTTTTCCGACATAAAAATAAAAGGTGCCAAATTTATTAATATTTCCATCTGATAAAAATTGGAAGTAGAGCATTTGTGAGCCTTCAACGATCATGATTTCCTTAGAAAGCTCTCTCTTTATGAGCGTCTCATTCGTGACTCTTCCCCGAATATAATACATGTTTTGCTCTGGAACAATGAACACATAAACTTCATGATGATGAGACAACGCATATTGCTGCGCAAAATATAAATCTGACTTCATTTGATTTAAGAAAATTTGCCTTTCAATATGAAGGAAATGCGGCTTTAATAAAAGTGTGGATGTCGTGGCAATAATGAGGAAAATACTTAACACAATTAATGATTCAATTAAGGTAAATCCACTTTCTCTATGATCTACTCCTTGTTCTCTCCTACTCCTTCTGCTGACACTTTTCCGTCCGCTGAAATAATTAGTTTTGCACCATTTGGACATGTATTTTCTCCTTCATTTAAGTAACCCTCAGCAACTAGTGCTTGAAGATCTTCAGGCTTTTTCTTCTTATCTATTTCATACGCTTGAACTTGTGCTTGAACCATTTGTACAAAAGCCTCGCACCCTTTAAGATTTATTTTAGAATTATGCTTAGTGACATTTGGAATGGTAATGATAAGCAAAACGGAAATAACGAGGAGAACGATCATCATTTCAATCAGAGTAAAAGCTTGTTCACTATTTAATAACTTTCTTTTCATATTAGAATCCCTCCAATAAATGAAACATCGGTAATAATACAGCTAAATACATCGAAATGATTAAAAAACCAATTACTGCATATAGACAGGGCTGAATCGTTTTGAGCCATTTTTCAGTCCTTTCTTCAAGAAGATTTAAACAATGCCTGCTGAAAAAATACAATTCCGCATCAAGTTTTCCATTTTTTTGACCATGTTTAATAATATGGGACAACTCTTTTTCGAAAAAAACAAAGTTAGCTAAGAGATTATCTAGGCTTTCCCCCCTCCGCAGCCCAATTTTTATTTCCTTACCTACTTCCATATAAAATGGCTGCTTCTCATTGCTTTCAAATAAACGCAGTGCTTCATGGACAGAAAGTCCCCCGGCTAATAAATAGCTCAGTTGAATCGAAAAATAATGCGTATACATGTATTTAAAAAACGGGCCAATCACTGGAATCAATACGAGAATTGTCTTTTGTTTCATCTGAGGAAGTTGACGGAATTTAATAAGGTAAAAGCTAAGGAGAATGAAACATAGAATACAGATGGAAAACATGATATATGGTAGCAAATCACCAAAAAGATAAACGATTTTTGTGAAGAAATTAGGCTTTAGCCTCATTGATTGAAATAGTGAGGAGAATTTAGGGAGGATTAAATTTTCTACAAAAACAAATAATACAACCGTAAGGGAAATTAAAAATAATGGATAGGCAAGCAGCTTCTTTAGCTTTGCAAAATCATGATCCCTTTTTTGCATCATTTCACTCCCTTCTTGAAAAGCACTTCCTAATCCTCCATGCTGTTCAGCAAAATACACATAACCAATTAAATTTTCATTAAACTTTAAGTTCGCTAAAACTTGGTAAAGAGGATAGCCTTCCCTTAAGTCTGCGAGAGATTGGCTAATCTCAGCTTTTTTATTATTCGGTAGCTGGAAGCTAATCGATTCAATTGCCTCTGAAAGCGGATATCCTCTCGAAAGTAGCTCACCTATTCTTTTTAGGAAGAGACTTTGCTCTTTGAGCGTCCATTTAGATTTTTTCATTATCTAACACCCACCGGTCATATTCTGTTTCCTTTATATAGCCTAGAGCAATTCCCATCCTAATAATATCCTTCAATGTTTTATAATAAGGAAAAACTTCTTCTCCTTTTGCTTCCCTTATTGCCGCATTTAATCCCCTTCCTGCAAGCAATTCGAAGACACTTGCCCTTTTCCATCTTCCATAGCAATAACAATATGGCGAGCACTCTTTTTTACAATAGGGACAGCTTAGCTCAACAAGTCTTTGCGCGGTTATAGCTACTAACGTTTGCTCGATTTCGAGAGGGTTTACCCCAAATTCGATCAACCGATAAATCGCCCCTGTCGCATTGCGAGTATGCATTGTCGAGAGTACTAAATGTCCCGTTAAGGCCGCTCTTACAGCGATTTTCGCTGTTTCTGCATCTCTAATTTCACCAACCATTATAATATCAGGATCATGTCGCAGAATCGCCTTTAAACCTGTCGCATAAGTAACACCTGCCTTCTCATTTACTTGGACTTGTAGAACGAGATCATTTTCCTTCTCAATGGGATCCTCAAGTGTAATAATATTTCGATTAAAGAGATGGGATGTTTCATTCAGAAGCGAGTAAAGTGTCGTTGTTTTACCTGATCCAGTTGGACCAGTGAGGATAATTAATCCG
>JAEWDX010000085.1 GCA_023389895.1 Bacillota bacterium | reverse complement strand
CTATGATTCCCTTTCTTCTGTAATAAAGGCCTCACGTTTTATTTATATAAATAAAACATGCTTTAACGGACTTTATCGAGTGAATCGTAATGGGCAATTTAATGTTCCATTTGGGAAATATAAAAATCCTAAGGTTGTCAATGAAGATAAGATGGTAGAAATTCATCAATATTTTGCAGACAATAATATTAAATTTTTAAATGGAGATTTTGTAGAAGCTGTTAAAACAGCTAAAAGTGGGGATTTTGTTTACTTTGACCCTCCATATGACCCGATTTCTGTCACTGCATCATTTACAGGCTATGCAAAGCAAGACTTTGGAAAAACAGAACAAATTAAATTGCGAGATGTTTTTAAGGAATTAAATGAACGTGGCTGCAAAGTTTTGTTAAGCAATTCTGATACCCCGTTTATTAGAGAGATTTACGAGGGTTTTCAGATTGTGACTGTAAAGGCAAATCGTGCAATTAACTCTAAAGCTGATGGTAGAGGGAAAATAAACGAAGTGTTAGTAGTGGGCGATTATTATGACTTTAGCAGCTAGGCAGGAATTAAAAGCAGATTAATCATTAAATAAGCAAGAGTTAGTCTCATAGTCAAGGGTAGCTCTATGAGACTAATTCTTTAATCTTCCTATCTAGTATTCAATTAATCTATTTAACATTTGCTTCACTAAGCAACAGATTCCTCCATATTTACGTGCTTTCTAGCCTTTTGCTTCTTAATCGGTGATAGTTTTCGTTCAAGCCAGCCCATTCCGATATCGGCTAAGACAGCCATTAATGCGGTTGGAATCGCACCTGCAATAATAATTGCCGTTCCATCAGTGGCATTTGTTCCACGCAAAATAATATCACCTAATCCGCCTGCACCGATAAACGTTCCGATCGTTGCTACACCAATCGTGATGACTAATGCCGTTCGTAAGCCTGCCATGATAACAGAGATGGAAAGCGGCAGCTCGACCATTCGCAACACTTGAAATTTCGTCATCCCCATTGCTTTACCCGACTCTAACAAAGCAGGATCAACATTGCGAATGCCTGTATAAGTGTTTTTTAATATTGGTAAAAGTGAGTAGAGGAAAAGGGCAAATACGACTGTATTCGTTCCAAGTCCCATCACGAGCATGAGCATCGCAAGCATCGCTAATGCAGGAATCGTTTGGATAATATTAGTGATCGAAATGACCCAATTGCTTAATTTATGGTAACGGGCTATTAAGATTCCTAAAGGGATTGCGATAATTGCTGCAAACAACACTCCATAGGCTGACATTAAAAAATGCCGATAAAATTGCTCCCAAACATAGCCCGCATTTTGCATATAATAAAGCCATACATCCTGTATTGTATCCATATCTATTTTCCCCCCTGTTACGTTTACTCAAAGTAATCATTTTCTTCTAAAAACTTTTTCGCAATAATCGACGGCTCCTTCATTTTGCCGTCACCTTCATAATTCATCTCTTGCATCTTTTCTGTATCGATTTTTCCAGTTAGCTTTTGCAATATCTCTCTAAGCTCTGGATGCTCTTTTAACACATCATTTCGTGCAACTGCTGACGTATCGTATGGAGGAAAAAAATGCTTATCATCCTCTAATACTTTTAAATCAAATGATTTAATACGGCCATCCGTTGTGTAGGCTAAAACGACATCCATTTTTCCACTTGCCGCCGCTTGATACACTAAACCAATTTGCATCGGATATGCCTTTTTAAATTCGAAGCCATATTCTTTAATAAAACCATCATATCCGTCACCTTTTCGTTTCAACCAAGAATTATCAACGCCAAAGCTTAATTCAGAAACGAAAGGCTCTAAATCGGATACTTTATTTAAATTTTCTTTCTCAGCCATTTCTCTTGTTACTGTAAAAGCGTAAGAATTGGCAAATCCATATGAATCGAACCATGTTTGATCAAATTGTTTATCAAATTCCCTTTGGACAATTTTAAGTGCTTTATGTGGATCTTTTTCTGGCTCCATTCCTAAAGCTCCTGCTAAATCTGTTCCTGTATAACGGGTTGCCGTTATATCAACGTCCCCATTCATCATCGCTTGATGCTGGACGATCGATGAGCCTAAATTATTCACCATTTCTACTTGCAAATCGGTATAATGCTCAATCATGAGACGAACGATATGACCCATAATTTGCGATTCCGTCGTATTTAACGTTCCAACTGAAATCGAATTTTTTGATGGACCACTTAGGCCCGGAAGTGAACAACCACTTATTAGAACAATAATCGAAATGACAATTGACAAGCGAAAAACATTCATTTTTTTTCTCATGTTCATTCCCCCTTTTTAAACCGCTTGTTTTAAATCACGAATGCCTTTTGGTGTCACTCGCACTTCAATGCGACCTAAAAGGAGATCTGTTAATAATGCCAATAAAGTAACTGGTACTGCTCCTGCAATAATAAACTCTGGTTGATATAAGTTGAGCCCACTGAAAATATAATCTCCTAGCCCTCCTGCACCAATAAATGATGCTAATGTAGCCCAGCCAATTAAATATACGGTAGACAAGCGAATACCCGCCATAATAATAGGAATGGCAAGTGGTAATTCCACATAGCGTATACGCTCCCATCCAGTCATACCCATTCCACGTCCTGCTTCAAGCAGGCTAACTTTTACACCTTTCACACCTGTATAGGTGTTTCTTAAAATGGGTAGGACTGAATAGAGAAATAAAGCAATAATCGCTGGGATTTTTCCAATGCCAAAAATAGGGATAAAAAATGCCAAAATCGCAAAACTCGGGAATGTTTGGACGACTCCTAAAACCCCCATCACAAAACCGGCTCCTTTAGGAAAACGGGTTAATACGACTCCTAATGGAACAGCCACGATAATTCCTAAAATGACAGCAATCAATGAAATATATATATGCTCCCATGTTTTGACTAACATTTCACTACCGTACTGATTTAAAAATTGAATAAAAGCAACCATTATATTTACCTCCTTTCATTTGTTAGGATGACATGTCTTCCTCTCCCCAAATCGAATCATAAACAATGTCTACTAAACTCGCTCTTGTTACAATTCCAACTAAACGATGTTCCGAATCTACGACAGGTACATATTTAAAACCTTTTTTCAATATTTTTCGGATTGTATCTCGTACTAAATCCCCTTTTTCCACCGTAAATAATTCTTCAATATGAACATCACCAACTTTTTTCGCTTTTTTTCGATTTTGATCAATGATTTCCACATCAATATAACCCTTAAGAACTTGCTCTTCATCGATTACAAGCAATGAATCCACACGTTTTCTTTTCATTAATTCAATCGCCTCAGACAACGTTTTCTCTTCTGTCACAGTAACAGGTGATAGATTCATTATTTGCTCAACCGTTTGGATATTCGGTCTTGCCTGTACAAGTCTTTCCTTCCCGATAAACTCTTCAACAAAGTCATCTTTAGGATTTCGTAATATTTCATCCGGTGTTCCGACTTGAACTAATTGACCGCCTCGTAAGATGACAATTCGATCGGCTAGCTTAATGGCTTCATCCATATCATGAGTGACAAATACGATCGTTTTTTCGAGCTTTTGCTGCAACTTCTTAAACTCTTCTTGTAATGAATCTCTTGTGATCGGATCTAGCGCACCAAATGGTTCATCCATCAAAATTAATGGCTGGTCAGCAGCTAATGCTCGTAATACACCAATGCGCTGTTGCTGTCCCCCACTTAACTCATGTGGATAGCGCTCCAAGTAGTCTGGCGTCATATCAACTAACTCTAACAACTCTCTTGCACGTGAACGCCTTTTTTCCTCCGGCCATTTCAATAGTTTTGGAACAAGTGAAATATTGTCCTGAATTGTCATATGAGGAAAAAGTCCAATTTGTTGAATGACATATCCGATTTCCCTTCTCAGCTGGACAGGATCTTTTTCTAATATATTTTCCCCATTAATATAAATACTGCCTTGAGTAGGTT
>JAEWDX010000314.1 GCA_023389895.1 Bacillota bacterium | reverse complement strand
TTTTCAAAGAGGGCAGTCATTTTTTTACCATTTCCCATTTTTCAAATAGTCTCTCATTATTTCATCATGAAGATAAGGTTTTGAGATAATTAGTGAATTTTCCTTTAAGAGATTAAGTCGCTCTCCTCTTAAAGTTGTGGCAGTACCACCTAGCTCTTCTATGAAAATAAGACCGGCAGCGATATCCCACGGAGCAAGTCTCAACGAAATATACGCATCCATCCTGCCTGAAGCTATGTAAGCCATTTCCAAAGCAGCACTACCATAAGAGCGTGTTCCTCTTGCATCTTTTACGAGCGGAGAGAGGATTTTAGCGTCAATTCGAGCGTTTTCCGTCACCCATAAAGCATTAATTCCAATAATTGCTTCTGAAACTGTAACCTTTTCAAACATAGGAAGCACTATATCATCCAGGTATACGCCATTTCCTTTAACACAATGATACAATTCATCATGAACGACATCATAAATCAAGCCAATTTTCCCGATGCCATTTTCATAAATCCCGATGGAAATCGCAAAATTTCTTTGCTGATGGATAAAATTCATCGTCCCATCAATTGGGTCTAAAATCCAAACAACGCCATTCAGATCGTGAACATTATCCCCAAATCCTTCTTCACCTAAAATCCGATGCTCTGGATAGTTTTCTTTAATTTTTTCAATAAAAAATTGCTCTGTCTTTTTATCGATATTTGTCACGAAATCATTCTTATTTGATTTTGTTTCAATAGTTAAAGACTTGCTGAATGATTGTTTGATCATTTCTCCAGCATCTTTTATCCATTTTTTCGCAGTGTGATCGATTTCTATCCATTTCGTCATATATGATCCCCCGCCTTATTCGTGGCTTTACTCCTTCATTAATAATCGCTTCCCTTTTATTAGTTTTAAGTATACCGTATCAAAAGAAATGCGCAAGCGTACTTAAAAGTAGCCTTTAGCGACCGAAATTCTAAGTTGAAATCTAGAAATAAATTAATAAACGAACTCCCGCTTGCTTACATGTGGAGTTCGTTTTTATAAATTTAATTTCTGCCTATTTAGCATTTTTTCTCTACTTTCTCCTTTTGCAATTGTTCATTCATGCATTTCGCCTTATAAAGCATTCAGTTTCAAAAGCTCAAGACGAATTTTTTCTAATTTTTCCTTGCTTTTTTCTTTCATTTCTTCATTTTGTACACTCATTGCATCGAATAACGTTGCAAGCTCATAATCCAATTCCATTCTTAGAACAGCCGTTCTTTCCTTTTCCACCACATTGTTTTTAACCGAATTCATAAGCTGTTTCATGTAAGTACACCCCATTTCATGTTTTGGCTAATCTTCTGATTATTTTTATTATTATAATATGAGGAATCTTGTTTCGTTGCAACAAATTTGTGCTATTCCCTATAATTACAAGTTTTTTTCTGAAAAAACAGGTTGTTTTCCGTTTCTTTATTCATATGTTACAATATTTGTGAAATTGGTAAGGAGGCAATCATTATGTCATTCTCAGGCTTTACGAAGACAGATTTTGATGGTTTTAGAATAAATGGTTTGGAAGCGCGTATGAATGCAATTATTACTCATGTTAGGCCTAAACTTGAGGAGCTTGGCGATATTTTCACGCCCATGCTTGCTGTCGAAACAGGTGATGAAATGTTCCCACATACGGCAAAACATGCAAGGCGCACCGTAAACCCACCAAATGATACTTGGGTGGCATTTTCAAGTAACCCTCGCGGCTATAAAATGCTGCCACATTTTCAAATTGGATTATGGGAATCTCATTTATTCATTTGGTTTGCCGTTATTTATGAGGCACCAAACAAAGAGAAATTCGGAAAAACATTGGAAGCAAATCTTGACAACATTTATCCATCTATTCCTGCTGATTTTGTTTGGTCAATCGATCATATGAAGCCGTTTGCTACAGCTCATCATGAACTAGATAAGGAAAAGTTAAAGGCGATGTTTGTCCGCTTACAAAAGGTTAAAAAAGCGGAACTCTTATGTGGGGTTCATATCCTTCGGGAGGAAGCCTGCGAAATGTCCAGCAAAGAGTTTCTTGAAAAAGCGGAAAGTGTTTTCAAAACATTAATTCCATTGTATAAATATTGTTAATTTTAAATGAACTAGTGCCAAGCACAAGAGTGCAAGGCACTTTTTCTATTTAAGATAAGGATGATTTTTAAAGTTAGAGAAACGTCTTCATTTTTACTTTTTCACCAGATTTTTTTTCTTTTACTACTTTTATCGTTTGATAGGAGGAAAAACCGCTTATTTCTTCAAACTCGTCGCAAATTTTTCTTTCCTGCGCCTTCCCAGGGACGATTTCTTTAAATCTTCGATATGCTGCAAGAATTTCATCCCGATCCACCCCATTTTCATATGCCTTTTCTAGCTTTTGAAAGTATTCGATTACATCAATAATTTCTTTCGTTGACCAAGTTTCATCTAATGGATATTGGTATTCCATATTTGCACCTCGTGTTGTTATTTTCATTTGTCTATCCTTTATTCAGACCATTTTATTTCTGATTTGCTCCCCTTCTAAAATCATTCTATCAAAAAGCTCTTGTACTGATGGTATATCTTTTATTAGTCCCATGACTTGACCAGCCCAAGCAAATCCTTCATCTTCTTTTCCTTCATGAATATAGTTTTTATTCGCCTCTCCACTTATATAGTTTTTTAATTTTTCGTATCCACCATTCGTTTTTTCAATTTCAATGATTTTATTTGTCCACATATTAGAAATGACCCGTGCTGGTGCACCAATTGATCTCTTGATGACAATCGTATCCGTTTCACTGCTATGTACAAGCTTTTGTTTATAAAGATCGGAAGCATGAACGCATTCCTTCGTGGCAATAAATCTTGTCCCCATCTCAATTCCTTCTGCTCCAAGGCTTAATGCAGCGATTAATCCTCGACCGTCACCAATTCCTCCGGAAGCAATGACAGGAATAGAGACTGCATCAACGACTTGTGGAATCAATACAAAAGTACCAATATCATCTCTTCCAAGATGTCCGCCTCCCTCCTGCCCAACAACCATAACAGCGTCTGCGCCAAGTTCTTCCGCCTTAACTGCCTGCCTTTTGGCAGCAACAAGTACAAGTTTCTTCACGTCTATTCCTTCTAATTGTTCAAAAATCGGAGTAGGATTACCTCCAGTCATTGTAATAACAGGAACTTTTTCTTCGATTGCAACTGCTAAATAATCTGAAAAAGCTCTCCCGTGCTGTCCAATCGCAAAATTCACGCCAAATGGTTTATTTGTAAGGAACTTTACTTTTCGAATTTCTTCACGTAATGCTTTTGGGCTTTCAAGTGACATTGCCGTTACTTGGCCTAAACCTCCAGCATTTGATACAGCAGCCGCTAAATCTGAATAAGCTAGATGGGCGAGTCCACCTTGTATAATCGGATACTTTATCTTTAACATATCCGTTATTAGAGTTCCCCAATTCATTTACAACCCCCCCTTGTTTATCCCTATCTCCTTATTTCTATTTTCAGGATCTGTTTTCCTCTATGCAATGAAAACTTATAAGGATATATATATTTCAGTTTTTCTATACATAAGAGAGGAATGATGCTATAATTCAAATGTTTATTTGATTTTACACTATGTTCATACGTTAAACACAGAAATAATATATCGTGAGGTGTAAGAATACATTGTCTCAACTAGATACACCATTATTCAGCGGATTACGTGCACATGCAGAAAAGAATCCAATCCAATTTCATATACCAGGACATAAAAAAGGCGCAGGAATTGATCCTGATTTTAAAGAATATATCGGTGATAATGCTCTTGCAATAGACTTAATAAATATCGAACCACTTGATGACCTTCATCAACCAAAGGGAATTATTAAGGAGGCCCAAGATTTAGCGGCAGAAGCTTTCGGGGCTGATAAAACATTCTTTTCTATACAAGGAACGAGCGGAGCCATTATGACGATGATCATGGCTGTATGCGGTCCTGGAGATAAAATCATCATTCCGAGAAATGTTCATAAATCAGTTATGTCTGCGATTGTTTTTTCCGGAGCTACTCCGGTATTTATTCATCCTGAAATTGATGAAAAACTTGGAATTTCACACGGAATCACAGTCGATTCAGTTTCCAAAGCTCTTGAACAATATCCTGATGCCAAAGGTTTACTCGTTATTAATCCAACTTATTTTGGCGTATCAGCCGATTTAAAGAAGATTGTTGACATCGCCCACTCCTACAATGTCCCTGTCCTTGTGGATGAAGCTCATGGGGTTCACCTGCATTTTCATGAATCTTTACCTCTTTCAGCTATGCAAGCTGGAGCTGATCTAGCGGCAACGAGTGTCCATAAGCTTGGTGGTTCGATGACACAAAGCTCAGTGTTGAATTTAAAGGGAAATCTTGTATCCGCTAAAAAGGTCCAATCGATTTTAAGTATGCTAACCACGACATCAACATCCTATTTATTGCTTGCTTCTTTGGATGTTGCGAGAAAACGGTTAGCAACAGAGGGAGAAGCATTAATCGATAAGACGATTGCGCTTGCCCAATCGATACGTTCACAAATTAATACCGTTGACGGTCTGTATTGTGTTGGAGAAGAAATATTAGCATCAGAGGCTGCATTTGATTATGATCCAACAAAATTAATTATTTCTGTGAAAAATTTAGACTTAAGTGGTCATGAAGTAGAAGTATGGCTTCGGGAAAAATACAATATCGAAGTTGAATTATCGGACTTATATAATATCCTTTGTATCATTACTCCTGGGGATACAATCAAGGAAGCAGACATATTAGTTAAAGCACTAACTGAATTAGCTGCAGAAAGAAAAGGAATTGCTAAAAATACAGAAACAAAGATCATGCTTCCGGATATTCCTGTTTTAGCCTTATCACCTCGTGATGCTTTTTATGCAGAAACAGAGCTTGTTCCTTTTGATCAATCTGAAGGGAGAATCATTGCAGAATTTATTATGGTCTATCCTCCAGGGATTCCAATTTTCATCCCTGGCGAAATCATTACAAAGGAAAATCTACGCTATATTAAGACAAATATGGAAGCTGGACTCCCTGTTCAAGGCCCTGAGGATTATGATTTTAAATTTTTACGTGTTATAAAAGAGCATCGCGCAATCTGGTGATGCTTATGCGAAACTGTTTCCTAGCTTCCCAATGTTTCGTTCATTTCCTAATCGGATGAATCGAAGAAAGAGCCTTCCAGAAAAAGCTGGAGGGCTCTAATTATTTAATTTATTTATTTTTCCTCGGTTTGTTTATTGTCATGACAGCAATTACATTTTGCGTATAAAACTGTTACCTTCTCATCTTCAAAATGTTCAATTGTAGAATTACAAGTCTGGCATACAAGTGTGCCCATCTTTCATTCTCCTTTGAAAACGTTTTAATTACCTTAATAAAATAATAATATAACACATTATATATTTCAAGCCTAAAATGTATAACTCATTTAATATTTTTATAAAAGATTTTCCGAATTATGCTGTTATACGATGAAATAGTATGATAAATATTAAAGAAATAAACTTTAGAAAGAACAGGCTCGCAAAAGCCTGTTCTTTCTAAGATTTACCTCGCAACAATTGTATGCGTTTCCATTTTCCTAATCATACTGAGTTTCAAGATATATTCCAGGGATCGTTTCCTTGAAAAATTCACATAAATCTTCTGCTTGTTGATAGGTATCCACTTTAAAGACTTTTTGTATAAAATCGGTATTTTCGAGGTCTTTATGGTCGAGGAGTGTCGAGCGGCCAGTCTGCATGCAAATGACAAGGGGTTTTCCGAAAAATAAATTAGTGAAAATAATCCCAAAATCAAACCGAGTATGTTCTGTTGTAAAACCGACAAAGCGAGTCTTTACATTTTCATACTCATCATAAAGTTTTTCAAATAAGTTCATTTTACCCCTCCTTTAAATAATTTAATATTTAGAATATTATTATAAGTCTTTTTGTTTGTTTTTTCAAGTATTTTTTTTAAATAACCAGTAATGCTGTTATTCGTTTTTATTCAATGCTAGAATAGAAGAGAGAAAATAATTGGAATAATAGGGGGATGGATGATGACAAGTAATGCGTACATTAAGCTTGTTCCTTCATCAGCTAAAGAAAAAATTTCTACAGATGATGTGAAGGAATTATTTCAATATTTTAAAGAAATTACATCTAAAACAGGTCAGCAAATTGGCTGGAAATATGATGAGTCTTCTTTTCCATATGAATTGAAAGAAAAACAAGATGGAAAAGGAAAATGGTTCTATCTTGAATCTAACCATGATCGATACAATATCATGCTTCTTGGGGTAGACAATGAGACTGTTCGTGATGATAATGGACAAGAGAGAGAACAATCATACATTCAAATTACATTACCTGAGACATCCACATATGGTGACAAAGGAAAAGCAAATGAATTTAGTAAGTTTTTAGCTAAAAAACTTCAAGGTGAGCTGCATTTATTTAATGGTAGAATCATGTATTACTATCCTAGAAAATAATACGTTTAGAAATTTTTCCAAATGGACAGAAATAAATTCAACTATTATTATGAAGAACAGCAATCGCTGTTCTTCTCTTTATTTTATTCCTTAGAGGTGGCAAATGTTAAAGAAAAGAATGATTACAACAATCCTATTAAGTCTTATTATCACCAGCTTATCGCCCTTTATTTTTTACGGTTATTTTGAAGAAATACCTGCAGATTTAGAGCAGAAGATCATTTTTGGTGGGCCCTTCCCTTTTGCAGAACAAAGGATTCATTTACCAGCAGATAAGGAATCCTACCCTATTGAAATAAAATATGTCTCTCCTTTCGAGAAAAAAACAAATTTTAAAGTGACTCCTTTTCTCTTTTCATTACTCAGTTATTTTCTTTTTATATTCGCTTTTTACACTATTATTCGAAGATTTTTTACAAAGCCTATTAAAGTAAAAGAATCGGAATAGCAGATTAAAGGAAATTGAAAAGGTATTTATATGCCGAGCATCGTCATCGTGAAATAAAATGAACCATATAAAGACAGACTTACAGAAGTAACAAAAATCGTTTTTTTGAACGATTTCATAATATAATTCCCAATACTAATTGCTAGATAAAGAAAAACGAGAAACATCATAATCTTGTACATTAACTGATCATATTTTGAAAGCCATTCAATCAAAGTGAAGCCGCTCCATATTATCAGTTGTAAAAGCAGTGCTGTATAAGCCTTCATCTTCCCACCACCAGCTTAGCAAATTTACATTGTACTAGTAATATATGTAAGGAACAAGCATCTTATTTAATTTAATTAGAATAGCGCAAGACAACAATTCACTAACTGCAACTTATACTTTTATGTAAATAAAAGAGTTGTCCCTAAAGTCAGTAAATAGTGACTTTTAGAGACAACTCTTCTGTTATTATTTCACAATATGAATTGGCGTTCCAAGTGCTACTTCAGCAGCTTCCATCGTGATTTCACCTAATGTCGGGTGGGCATGAATCGTCATCGCTAAATCTTCGGCTGTCATCCCTGCTTCAATTGCTAATCCTAGTTCAGCAATCATATCCGAAGCATTTGTCCCCGCAATTTGGGCACCGATAACTAAGCCATCTGCTTTCCTCGTAACTAATTTTACGAATCCATCTGTCGCATCCAATGCAAGTGCACGGCCATTTGCTGCAAATGGAAATTTAGCGGCTGTTACTTCAATTCCTTCATCCTTTGCTTGCTTTTCCGTATAACCAACAGATGCAAGCTCTGGATCTGAAAATACAACTGCTGGGATTCCTAAATAATCGATTTCTGAGTGTTGACCTGAAATAACTTCTGCTGCAATTTTCCCTTCATATGAAGCTTTATGTGCAAGCGGAGGACCTTCAATAACATCACCGATTGCGAAAATATTATTTATATTTGTTCGGCACTGCTTATCAGTCTTAATAATTCCTTTTTCTGTCATTTCAACCCCAACTTGTTCTAACCCAAGCTCATCCGTATTCGGTCTTCTTCCTACCATTACGAATACATAATCAGCTTCAATTGTTTTTTCTTCCCCTTTAACCTCGTATTTAACAATGACTCCTTCGTCGTTCTCTTCGACACCTTTAGCAAGTGCTTTTGTAATGACTTCAGCACCCTTTTTCTTTAAATTACGTTTTACAAGTGCAGACATTTGTTTTTCAAATCCGCCTAAAATTTCATCTGTGCCTTCAAGAATCGTTACTTTCGTATCAAAATTCGCATAGGCTCCCCCAAGCTCAGTTCCAAATAGCCCCCACCAATAACGACTATTTTCTCTGGGATTTCTTGAAGAGCTAAGGCACCTGTTGAATCAAGCACTCGCTTAGAAAATTTAAATGCTGGGATTTCAACTGGACGAGATCCCGTTGCAATAATGGCATGCTTAAAAACGTACGTTTGGGCAGAGTTTTCATCCATTACTCGCAACGTATTAGCATCGACAAAATAAGCCTCGCCTTTCACAACTTCTACTTTATTTCCTTTTAAAAGCCCAGCTACACCACTTGTTAACTTATTGACAATACCACTTTTCCATTCCTGAACTTTTGAAAAATCAACTGTTACTTTCTCAGCCTTAATCCCTATCGCTTCAGAATGTTTAGCCGTTTCAAAACGATGCCCAGCAGCAATTAATGCCTTGGATGGGATACAGCCGACATTTAAACAAACACCACCAAGATTCGCTTTTTCAACAATCGTTACTTTTTGACCAAGCTGTGCGGCACGGATCGCTGCCACATATCCTCCAGGACCTGAACCGATAATAAGTGTGTCCGTTTCAATTGGAAAATCTCCTACTACCATTATTCTACGCCTCCATTAACAAAAGTTCTGGATCGTTTAGCAAACGCTTTATATGATTTACCGCATTTTGCGCTGTTGCTCCATCAATAATACGATGGTCAAAGCTTAATGATAAAGCAAGAACGGGAGCTGCAATAATTTCGCCATCTTTAACAATTGGCTTTTCAGAGATTCTGCCAATACCTAAAATGGCTACTTCAGGATGATTAATAACCGGAGTAAACCATTGTCCACCAGCTGAACCGATATTAGTAATTGTACATGATGCACCTTTCATTTCATCTGGAGAAAGCTTGCCTTCACGCGCCTTTGTCGCTAACTCATTAATTTCATTGGAAATTGTAAAAATTGATTTACGATCAGCATCTTTTACGACAGGAACTAATAAGCCCTTATCCGTATCTGCTGCAATGCCAATATGATAATAATGCTTTTGAATAATTTCACTTGTAGCATCATCAATGGACGTATTTAATACTGGATATTCTCGTAAAGCACTTGTTAATGCTTTTACAACATATGGCAGGAATGTGAGTTTAATTCCTTTACTTGCAGCTACGTCTTTAAATTTCTTCCGGTGAGCTACAAGCTTCGTTACATCAATTTCATCCATTAAAGTAACATGTGGTGCCGTATGCTTAGAATTGACCATCGCTTTTGCTATTGCTTTACGAATTCCAGTCATTCTCTCACGAGTTTCTGGATACTGAACTTGTGGAATAGCTTTAACAGTTGACTGTGTTACGCTTTCTTGCCCTGTATCGCTTACTTCTTCTTGGACGAATTGTGTTTCAGGTTGAACTCCACCTCCATTTAAAAAGGCATCAATATCATTCTTCAAAACGCGTCCATTATTTCCACTTCCGATAATTTGTTGAATCTGAACACCTTTATCACGTGCGTATTTCCGCACAGATGGCATGGCGATAACTCGATTATTTGTAGCTTCTCTTTCATTCGCTTGAGCATGTGTTGAAGTCTCTTCTTGCACAACTTCTTTATTGTTTTCAGTTTGTTGTGCAGGCTCCTGTTGCACTTCTGGTTCATGTTTTGCATCACCTTTAAATTTTAGGTTTTCATAACCTGGTGCATCAAAGGTTACAAG
>JAEWDX010000068.1 GCA_023389895.1 Bacillota bacterium | reverse complement strand
ACACTGTATATTTAAGTGAAGTAACAAAAGAGTATCAGAAAAAAGGGATTTTAAAAGAAGAGTTACTTCAACATGTCTCTCCCTTAGGTGTAAAACACCAAAATAAACCGGATTTCGTTCAAAAATTACCGGATTACCACCAAAAAAGACTGGATTAAGAAATCAAAATTAAACGAATTACCTCCCAGAAAAAGCGGACTAAAATACGGATATTAAATCTTAAATACATCCTATCTCCAGTGTGATTTTTCAAAATTAATTAGAATTGCATAACAGTTTCGAATGATTTTTCACAATTCATTAGAATGTTGTGGTGAAAAAATAAAACTCCTTGAAGTTTTTCTTTAAGGCGTTTTATTTATATAAAATAATGGTGGTTGATGGAATATAAGAATTAGACAAAGTTTATTAAGGACTCCAAAGCCATATGAAGATGAAAGCTTAGCAGGTTATATATTGAGGTTAACAGAAAAGAATTTTTATGAAAAAGTTAGTGAAATTTATCTTCTGTCTGACCTGTGGGAAACCGTAAAAGGGAGAAGTGAAAATGGAAATTTACTGAATCCATTAACAGATAATTAAGCAACCTTTCAAACAAAATCTCCAATAGAAAGTGAAATACAATCTGTTTGCTAATATGATCGTTGATATTCAAGGAAGTTATAGGTTAGAACTCTAAAAAACAATACCGTTTAATGCCTTTCATAGAAAGAAACTGATATTGGTCAAAGCCAAGTAGATCCTTGAAATAATGATATCCGGTTTCAATATTCCACCGCACATTATAGTATTGAAGGACTGTAACGAGGTCCAACTCACTATCTAACCGTTAAAACACTTTAATTTTTTCTACATGTAAAAGAACTATATTCAGAAAAGGAACAAAAAAGACAAATAAGCCAACATTCAATGTCAGCTTTAAGAAAATGATCTCTATGGACAGGGATCATCTTTATTAAATCCAAATAAATGTAATTGATATTATCTGTAATCTAGAAGCAAGGCTATGAAGATGCATATATACCATAAATATACAAAAAAATTTCTTTCGATTTTTATGGAATTTCTTAAAAAATTTCTTTTTTTTCGAAGTATTTGTGTATTTATTCACAATATGTTGTTTGTAAAAACGCATAATTTTATCATAAAAGTATGAAGTTATTAAAAAGAGGAGGTGAATATCAGGTGAATAGGAATGCAATGCATGAATTTTTCTATGAGGATGTATATGATTACATTTTTGTCCAGGTGAAGGATTCTGATATTGCAGAAGAATTGACACATGAAACATATTTAAAAGTATTGGAAAAGGGCATCAATTTAAATCTTATAACTAAGGATAAGCTAATTAGCAAGCTACTGGCAATAGCTCAAAACGTATGTAACAAATATGTAGAAAGACAAAAGAATAGTCAGATTTTAAATAATGTTATCCAAAATAATAATCAGCATTACATCCAAGATGAGAATTTAGAAGAAGAAGAGATTTTTCGGTTTATTAGTAAGAGAACCAAGGGAATGAAACAAGAATATCAGCAAGCCATCTTTCTCCATGTTTTAAAAAAATTATCTTATAAAGAATGCGCAGAAAAATTAAATATTTCCATCGAAGCTTTTACTTCAAGATTAAAACGTGCAAAGGAAGCATTTATTAATCATTTTTTAAAGGAATTATATCCTGAGTATAAGAAGGGGCAGCTCGCAGAGGATGAAATAAAAATATTAATTAAGTGGTTTGACTTATTTGATAAACCGAAAAATCTTCCTGTAGAGATTTCTCGCATTTCCGCTAATTTTTTTAACGGAATGCACACTATTTACAAGACTTTCAGATCAGATACTTACCCAGATGGTTTAGATGACTTTTTATTAACTAGGGTGCCTTTAAATCCTGAATATACTTGTGCTGATTTCGGTTGTGGCAAAGGGCATTTAGCAATAATGCTGAGTTCCGAAGTTAATAAAGTATACGCTGCCGATAATTCTAGTGAAATGATTAATTCATTAACGAAGACAGTAAAAAATTGGGATTACGATAATATTTACCCTATTCTTGGAAACGTAAACGATTTGCAGGAGCTAAAGGAAGAAGTTGATATTGGCTTCTGTAATATGCTATTACATCATATCTTTGATCCTGAAAAGGCGATACGAGAAATGGCGAGGACATTAAAGCCAAATGGGCATTTAATCATTGGTGATTTGTATAGGACAAAAGATAACTGGCTATATAAGGAATTACATGATTTCTGGTCAGGTTTTGAGATAGACCAGCTACAGGAATGGTTAGAAAATGCTAATCTCCAACCGATATGCATCGAAAAAAGCAATGATTATATTTTTAATTTCCATGATACGAAAAACCCGCAGAAAAGAATCAATGTTCCTCTAATCTTTGCACACTGTGTAAAACGTTAGTGCTTCATCATTAATATTACGAGGTGTTAAAAATGGACCGACAAAAGGATAGTAAACAAAAACCACACCATAAAATATCAAGGAGAACTTTTTTAAAAGCGTCAGGTGTAACAGGTGCCTCATTAGCGACTGTTGGTGTTGTAGGAACAACACAAAAAGTGATGAATAATCCTGAAAAAGTTTTCGCAGCAGAAAATATTGAATATGAAACTTTCCGCTCTACTTGTGCGATGGAATGTCTTCACTGTAATTTAACAGCATATGTGAAAGACGGGAAATTAATTAAGGTTGAAGCAAGTAAAGACTTCAACGTTACTGGATGTTTGAGAGGAATGAGTCGCTCTCAATGGGTGAATAATCCTAACCGTTTAAAAAAACCACTACTCCGAACAGGGAAAAAAGGAGAAGGGAAATTTAAAGAAATCTCTTGGGATGAAGCATTAGATTTAGTTGTTGAGAAGCTAAACGAAACAAGAAAAAAATATGGAAATAAAGGAATTCTATTTGAAACGGCTTCTGGAAATATGGATTCTATTAAAAACTCCATAGGGCAAGCGTTTTTTAGCTATCTTGGTGGTGTGACAACGCCAGCTGGAAGTTTATGCTGCTCTGCAGTAACTGCAGCGATGGAACCAATTGTTGGCTTTCGATATATAGATACGCGTGACACAATTAAGGATAGTAAATATCTTCTTTGTTGGGGTAATAACCCTGCAGTTACGATGCAAGCTTATTTCAAAGAATATGAAAAAGCGATGGACGAGGGTGCTAGATTAGTAGTTCTTGATCCAAGATTTAGTGAAACAGCCTCAAAAGCTGACGAATGGATTCCGATTGTCCCAAGTACAGATACTGCATTAGCACTAGCTATGCTAAATATTATTATTGAAGAAAATCTTATCGATCGCGATTTCCTTACTAATCATACTGGAGCTACTTATTTAGTAGATAAAAAGGGTGATTTAATAAGAGAAAACGTAGAAGATCCTGATTCTTACTTAGTCTATGATTTAAATACAAAAACATTGAAAAGACATGATGCAGCAGGAATTAAACCACTACTAAGCTCGAAAGAAGCCAATATTCAAGACGGGTATAGAACAGTATTTGATTTAATTGCTGCAGAAGCTGCTATTTGGACACTTGAGAAAACGGAAAAAGAGACAGATGTACCGAAAGAAACGATTTTAAGATTAGCAAGAGAGTATGCAACTATTAAACCTGCTATGATCATTCAAAATATGTCAGGTGCACAACGTACAGAGTATGGTACTTATGCAGTTGCAAGTCAGTTTTATCTTGCTTTGTTCACAGGGAATATTGGAAAACCTGGAGCTGGCGTTTGTGATGCTGGAGGGGCAACTCAACTAGCGAAATTTAATCCGCCAGTTGCTGTTCCAGAATCAGTGGAAAACTTGCCTTGCAATCAAGGCTATGACTTGGAATCAATGAAAATTCCGCATTGCCATCTTGGTGCAGCCATCGTGAATGAAGAGCCAACAAAAATTGACTTTTGGTATATGATGACATGCAGTCCAATGACTCAAGTGCCAAATACAAATATGGTGAAAAAAGCATTAGAAAAAGTATCGTTTGCAGTTGTTGTTGATAATCTTATGACATCAACCGCTCTATATGCGGATTTAATTTTGCCGACTACGACAGTTTTTGAAGACGTAAGCTTAATGGCTGGACCGAGAAGCCACTATGTCCAATTGATGGAGAAAGCAGTCGAGCCACCAGGTGAAGCAAAGCCAGATTATTGGATTTTTGCGCAGCTTGCTAAACGATTAGGGTTCGGTGAAGCCTTCGATAAACCGATTGAAGAACTGATTGAAACTGTGCTTGATGGAACAGGTTTAACTATAGAACAGTTGAAAAAGGGTCCGATTAAGCCAGTAGCAACACCTTATGTCGCATTTACCGAAGGAAAATTCAGAACTTCAACTGGAAAAGCCCATTTCTATGTTGAAGCTTGGAAAGAGCACGACTATAAACCAATCGTAACGTATATACAAGCAGATGAATTGATAAAGAATAAATCAAGTAAGTTGCGTGATAAATATCCATTAATGGCTGTACAGCGTAAATTAGCAAGAAGCATTCATTCTAGCTTCAGTACATTGCCTTGGGTGAACGAGGTTCATTCGAGCGAGCCAGAAGTAATGATCCATCCGAACGATGCAAAGAAAAGAGGCATTAAGGCAAACGATCGGGTCATTATCTACAATGATCGTGGAGAGCATAGAGCAAAAGCAAATGTGACTTACCATATCAAAGAAGGCATTATTAGTTTAGAAAACGGCTGGTGGGAGCAAAGCGGGGGAAGTACCAGCTATGTGACAAACGATAAGGTTGATGTACTTGGAAATGGTCATACTTGCAATAACACATTAGTCGAAATTAGAAAGGAGTCCTAAAACATGGCAACCCAATATGGATTTTTAATTAATATGGAAGATTGCTACGGATGTAAAACATGTGCGGTTGCATGTAAGTCAGAGAATCAGACGCCAGCCGGTGTCCAATGGAGACGTGTGAGGGAGTTTACGACTGAAAATCCAAATTCAATCTCATTTCTAACGATGTCTTGTAATCACTGTGATGAGCCACAATGTATGGAGGTTTGTCCAGTATCCGCTTATTCAAAACGCGAAGATGGCATCGTCGTTCAAGATCATGATCGATGCGTCGGCTGTAGAATGTGTATATTAGGCTGTCCATACGGTGCACCTCAATATGATCCTGTTGAAGGAAAAACAAGCAAATGCGATATGTGTGTGGATAGAATTGATAACGGTCTATTGCCAAGATGTGTGGAAGCATGCCCGGCCAAAATAATTAAATTTGGAGAAATTAGTGAGTTAAGGAAAGAATATGGTGCTGATCTCCAAGTGATCGAGGACCGCTTTAACTTCCCAAATCACAAAGTGACTGGACCGAATATTGTTATTTTACCACCAAGAAATTAAGGAGGATGCAAAGCTATGGAAGAGTTTGAATTACCATTAGTTTTCTTCACAGTTTTGAGTCAGTGGGCTGTTGGAATTGTGTTGGTTATCACTTTACTGGAATGGATTAAGCCAGATTATATTGAAAAGCAAAAACTAGAAATTTTTCGGATACCAGCTCTAACAGCATTTCCTGTTGCTGGTATTGCTACATTAGCTTCAATGCTTCACATGGGGTATCCTTACAAAAGCTATCTTACAATTACAGGGTTTCAGCATTCATGGCTGAGTAGGGAGATTATTGCCGTAATCGTTTTAAATGCTACTCTAGCGGCATTTACATGGATCTGGTGGAAGCACATAGATAACTCTTCACTTCGAAAGTGGATTGGTACGTTAAGTTCTATTATTGGTATTATAACTATTTGTGTATCAGCACAAGTTTATTATCAAATGGTTATTCATCCTACATGGCATTCATGGACAACATTTGCTAGCTTTATTTTAACAGGTGTAATCATTGGTGCGATGTATGTTTACTACTTCATTAGTCGTTCTAAAGAAGAGGAACATCCACAGCGATTATTCGCTATCTTAATTGGTGGCGTATTACTAATGATGGTAATCGTATTAGGTGTGTTTAGCCAAAATATATTTACTGGGGTAGAAGGAGCAGAAGCAGTTGGATTAACTTTTAGTTCAAGTCTGTTTTGGATAAGAATTGTATTTAGTTTAATTATTCCAGCAGGATTTTTACTATATTTATTCAAATCAAAGAAACCAACTCATCCAACTTTTGCATTAATGATAGCTTTACTCGTAATCGTTGGAGAATTATTCGGACGGATGTTGTTTTACTACACGGTTGTAAGCCAGCAGCCTTGGTTTTAAAACAGAAATTATATAGATGCTAGTAGTTTCTGATATTAATTCATTTATTGAGTTCAAAAAAGAGGGGGATACTATGCTTTCGAATATTGGTATACCAGGTCTTTGGCGCTCATTATTTTTGGGCCGAAAAAATTACCTGAAATTGGTCGAGCATTTGGACAAACATTAAGAGAGTTTAAAAAATCTACAAAAGAATTAACAAGTGATGTAATCGATGAGCTAGATGAAGCTGAAGAGGAAGTAGATAAGATTTAAGGCAATGCAAAACTAATAGTTTATGTCGTCTTTTAATAAAGTTCGATAATTTATAATAAAGATTGAAAAAAAACAACCTCTATGGGTAAAATATCCATAGAGGTTGTTTTTTTAATTTTCTGAAAAAGGTGGTTGTCAATATGAATGATTTTCAAAAAGAAGTAATGGAATATAGCATAGCTTTGGAAAAGGTATTGAGGCAATCTAATGTTTTACATATAATTTATAATAGAATAATATTGGTAAACAAAAAAGAAACCATTGAAAAATTATCATGTTATCGGCTACGAAATTGGCTTAAAACAAATTATTTTTATCTCTACCCTTAAAACGTTAAATTTTCATTCAAAATAGTTTCGATTTATTTTAGAATCATATTTCTATAATCAAATGTAAGAATAGGGGGCATGTCCAGTGTAAAATTCCCTTTTTATCATAAAAGATCAAAATGATAAATAAGGGGTAGAAATAATGAAAAATAATTCGTTTCGTTTCTTATGGATAGGCCAATTATTTGCTAATTTAGGTGATGTGTTTTATGTAGTCGGGTTAATTTCTATTTTATATACAGTTACAGAGTCTGTAATGTATTTGGCACTGTTACCCTTTTTAAATACGTTTGGAAGATTTATAAGTAGTTTTATTTCACCGTTACTATTGAACAGATATAGACTGAAATCACTTTTGGTAAGCTCACAATTAAGTAAAACTACTATATTATTAATACTAGCAATTTGGGTGAGTTTTCAATCATCGCTAGGAATATGGTTTATTGTTTGTTGTATCTTATTAATAGCTTTCTTTGATGGATGGGCAATGCCGGCTACAGATGCCATTATTCCCAGATTGGTCAAAAAGTCTGAATTATTGAAAGCAAATAGTTTTATTTCAGTTGTTAATGAAACCGTCCAATTAGGTGGTTGGGCGTTGGGTGGATTACTTGTTGCACTAATAAATGGACAAAATGTAATTTGGCTTACGTTTATCTTATTTGTCCTATCTACAATCATGATGATACGGGTTGTAGATAATACAACTTTCCAAATTAAAGAGGAGAAACAAAAAACATTCGCAACTTTAAAAGAAGGCTGGCTTACAATATGGAAAATTCCCATCTTTCGAAGCATCCATGTCATGATTTTTATAGAAGCTATTGCAAATGTAGTTTGGGTGGCAGCTATTCTCTATGTATTTGTAAATGAAGTATTAAATGTAACAGAAGCATGGTGGGGTTATATAAACACTGCGTTTTTTCTGGGTTTGATACTAGGTGGGGTAGTCTGTTCAAGGTATTCGGTAAAAATTGAAAAGAACATGAGAAAGATTGTGATATACTCTTCGTTTGGCGTTTCCATAGTAACGCTTTTATTTGGATTAAATTCAGTAGCTTGGTTAGCACTAATATTGGTAGCTTTTAGTGGATTCATCGATCAAATTAAAGGTATAACGATACACACATATATACAAAAAGAAGCATCTGCTGAAGATTTACCGAAGATATATAGTGCTCAATATTCAATGGTTTCATTAGTTTTTGGATTTTCTACATTAGCATTTGGGGGAATTGCAGAATACATTAGTGTTCAACTAGCGTTTCTTATTGCAGGATTACTCTTAGCAGGTTCGGGAATCTATCTGTTGACCATTAAAAAGAGACTCCCTAACAATTATAAATTAGAAGAGAAGAACTAATGTAACGAAAGGCTGCATAAGATTTGGTATGCAGCCTTTATTAAACTTTAATAATTATTATTGCATAGTTAGTTTATACTTTTTTGTCTCGAAATTTCTCAAGAAGAGGAAGTTTAGACTTTTCTGTCCAATTGGTTTATACTTTTTTGTCTTTTTACAATAGGAATCTTAGGGGATAACACCAATCATGGCGTAAATTAATTCTAGTTTACATAATATATATTATAGGAACTTAATTACTGACAACTAAAATGGTCTCATTATAAAAGTATACTTAAGATAGTGAGACCGTGTACGTTGAACCAAAGTTGTATACATAAGTGATTTTCTCTATAAAATTCTCTACAGCTATACTTTTTCCGAACCTAAGTTGTATAAATTAAGACATTTATATATGTGGGAATTGTACGATGGTATTTTGCAACATTCTCATTTAAGAATGTTGTTTCATGTACTCCTTCTATTTGATAGTTGTCAACTGATCTCCTTTTTTTTACTTTTCGTTTAATAGCAATATATTTTTCACCGTTTTTTTCGATTTCCTTTACGGCTTCCAGCATTATAATGGCATCAGAGCCTTTTGGAACCATTGTACCTGTCATGATTCTTGTTGTTTCAAAAGGTTTTATTTCTTTAGATGCCACCATTCCAGCTCCCAAGCTCTTCTAATATTTTAACGAAATTGGCTGTGCGGATGATGCATCCACTGTATCTACTGATCGAAGAGCATATCCATCATACTCAGACCGTGTAAACAATGGAACATCATTTGTAGCTAGAATATCTTCTGCTAAGAATCGTTGATCACATTCATTAATTGGGATTCCTTCTGTTTTCCCAAACTGTTAATAACTCCATTATTTTTTCAACCTCCTGATTGATTTGTAGCGGTGTTCTTTTCTCCAACATGTTGATCACCTCATATCTTTACTGCTAAGCTAAAATACGAAAAGACCTAAAAAAGGATTTCTAGGTCTTATTCATTAATGACAGCATTGAAAAAATCCCTCAATCTATTTACTTTGTATTAGAGTTGAGTTTGCCGTTTCCTCTATAGCCTTTTTGTTATCAAGTGCGGAAGAAGCTACCTCTTTTTCTTCATCTTCTTCAATTAAGCCTTTTGTAGATTTCTTAAATTCCCTTAATGTTTGACCAACTGCTCTCCCCAATTCGGGAAGCTTTTTAGGACCAAAAATAATGAGCGCGAGAACCAACACTAATATCAATCCAGGTAAACCAATATTTGACAACATTATTACTTCACCTCCTTTTTCCACCTTCCAACCTTTTGATTGAAAGGTTGGAATTTTATCATTCTATGTGCCCATCACGTAAAATACAGCGGTTCATTCCTTCAGCAAGAACAAAGACTCCAATTACAGCGTAGACGATGGCATTAACAGGTTTTTTCATGATTGTAAAAGCTACAAGCCCCAAAAGAGCCAGACCAATGCTTTCCAATACCCAGCGCAGCACAATTATTGAAGTGTACGATTCGAGATGTTCAACAATACCCGTAGCTCCCAATTGTTCAATAATTGACATTGAAGTGTTGAACGATGCTGCCCCGATTGATTGAAGCAACATTCCAAAGAGTGCAAACACAAAAGCTATTTTGGCCAAGGAATACTTATTTTCAGCATTTTGTGTTGGTACCAGGAAGGCTGATGCGACTACTGGACCAATCGTGAAAACAGTTCCAAAAAAAAACAACGTAAGTGTTCAAATAATCCCAACCATTCACCAGTGTTACAGCGTATGTTCGACCCATGTAGTACACATCGAGTAGTCCAACAATCCCTGTAACCAACAGAAGAGTCGAACTTACTCTGTTTGTTTTCCATGCCTGTCCAGCTAAGATACAGGTTAGAGCAATAAATACCCCAGTCCCAACAATTTCATTACTCTGCCAGGATCGACATAGACCCATAATGGCGTAAAACGCATGAACTGGCTTGCCTAGATGAAAGAATGCCCCAAGCAAACCAAGTACAGACAATATCGCAACCGCAAGCAAGGGAGTCTTTATCATGGGGACAACGTTCTCCCCTTTTTTCGTTTGTTTACTTTGTTTAGTAAACCTCCACATTCCCATTGCAATGTACTTTTTTAAAAGATTACTTTTATAAAAAGGTTGTTTTTATACTCCATTCTTTGAGCTTTTTATAAAAAATCATAACTCCATTCATTTAAATGGCATAATATCAAAGAATTCCAAATTATAGCATTAACTCATCTCAAAAAACGACTACGTATTTTACACCCAACACATTTTTCTTCATGCTCCGATAATGTGTTAAAATTATTACGGCATTCAATACAAACTTTTTTTAGTATAGGAAGCTTAGTCTCTTCTTTTTTTGAAATCTGTTCTTCTACCACGATTGCCTGCTCCGGACAGGTATCTGCACATAAATTGCATGCTGAACACTTCTGTGCTGAAATTGAAAAATAATCCTCGCCAATTTCGAAACAATTTTTATTACAAAGATTTTGACAGGCTGTGCATAACGTACATTTTTCAGAATCAACCGTTATTTTTGTAAATTGATAGTCTTTGTAGTATTGAGTAAGATCAAAATTCTTTTGATTAAAACGCCATTTTGCTGGTGTCACTTGTTTAAGAACCGATCCACCCTCTTTTTTCCAGAAACTGAAAATTTCTCTTCTTGAATACAACTCTTCTTTTATTTCAATTGAACTAAAGTTAGTATGGAAGGGTTCCTCACCAAGTAATTCCAATTTTGTATTCGCATCGAAAATTGGCTGCATCCATTCTTCCATCATTGAAGGATTTTCACAAATAATACCCCTTACTCCCTTTTGATAAAAGACAAGTAATTCCTTAACGGATAGAATATTGTTGTTTGTTATAAACAATTGATTTTGAAAAATCGTTCTGATTGGATAAATTCCTGTAATTGCCTGTTCCGGACAAGCAGCTATGCAATTTCCACATTCTACACACTTTTCCTTTTCCAAAACAGGCTTTGAATTGACAAGAGAAATAGCCTGTTTATTACAGGAAATAATGCATTTTGTACAGGCTGAACGAGGGCTTCGATAACGAGTGCAGGATGTTGATATTTCATATTCATAATCTAAACTTTCTACCCAATTACTTAATAAGCCCATATTTATCTACCCACCTATTATATATTCATAAATAAAGTTCTGATAGCAATTTAAAATACGAGACTCCAAAACATCGTTTAAAGCCATGCCCGAACGGCTGAGAAAATAACTACAGCTCTAACTGTTAATCCACCTATTAGAATTGCCGTTTCACTTACTATGTGACCCACTTTATCACTAAATATTAGTTTAGGCAGAAAATATCGTACAATTGGAAGTATCAATCCTCCCCCAATACAAAGTAACCAAAATGGAAGAGCAAGCCGCCCTTTAAGAATAATCTGAGCGGACTGCGTTGCCGCTGTGCCATTTATGCCATTTAGAGCTGGCACTAATAACGCCGCAATTAACAACAATTCGGCACAAACAAGTATGATGTGAACAAGTTCGAAATTTTTATCTTCAACAAATTCAGTTTTGATGAAGAAATGAGATAGTAATGAGCAAGCAGCCATTCCTGTTGACAATGCAGAAACCACAAATAATCCGGGAATTGCGTAAGTATTCCAAAAAGGAATTCCCATAACAACCATCAACAATACACCTGTATAACATGCTGTTGCGAAAGCTAGTATTGCACCAATGCTCGAGATTATTATTGGAATTTCTTTGTTTTTATAGGTAAAAATCGCAGTTATAATTCCAATGACAATAAATAGTGACAGAATGTAAATTCCCCACGTCATCACTGAGGTAAAATTACTAAGCATTCTTACAACGCCCAATGGTTCTGAAAAAGCAATCCCTAAATCAAGAAAAAGTAACATACACCCAATCATAATAGATGGCGTAGAAAGGTAGTATCCAATCCGCTTTAAAAAAATCGAATTTCCAAATATCCCCCTTTCAGCTCCATAGGAGACCAAATATGCTCCAGCGCCTAGTCCTCCCAAAAATAAATATACGACTATTTCCCAGCTCCAATGATACATTACAATTCCTCTCTTCTATTCAGTTTAAAATACATTTTTTTGAATTAGATAGAAGATTTTATAATCATTAGATTATTAACATCCTCTTGTATAACTTGCTTAGTAAAAATGGCAACATTTTTCCAAAACGAATTCTTTGATGACTGTAAAATATCGTCACAGAAATTTGGTATCCAATTGACCATATGTTCTTTACTAAAATGAATTTGGGTAGAGACAACCTCAGAAAGTGCTACTTTATCATTATTGCGGAATGCATCTATGGCTTTATGATTTAATACATACATAAATTCCATCTCAGTTCCAATATGATCATCAGGTTCTTGATTAAAATTTAAAATTCTCAGCCCATCATTTAGATAAGCTTGTCTGACATCGAGGGTTTCTTGCTGCATCATTAATCGATTTTTGTCCATATAGACCGATGCATATGGAGGAGAAGGCAGATGTCTAGGACCTACAAACAGTCTAGTATACTCTATTTTAATTTCATGATAAATTTCTAAAATGGTTTTAGAATCAGCAATTTGGTTATACTCAAAAAACAACTTTTCCGGCATAACGTTTGTATTCATTCCATTTGCTCTTTTTGCATAGTTTATCGCTTCGATAAATAGTTCAGTGGGAAACTCCCAGAAATATGCACGTCGTAAAAAATCAAAAATAATTATTCGCTTAATTAATATCTCTTCTAGCTCTCTCTCCACTAATTTACCTCCAATCACTGCTTCTCTATATGTTAATTAACAAATATAATCATTAACTAGGTTTAGAAAATCTTATAGATGGATTACTTGGAAAGACCTTAAATCCAATTGCCTTCTTCGAAAGACCATCTGCGTCCATTTTTTCTATGTCACCAATTTTAAGGACTTGAACTGGACAACCACGTACGCAGGCTGGCTCCTCTCCTTTATCAATTAATTCATAGCACATGTTACATTTTTCAACCTTCTTCGTGCGTGGATTCATCTGCGGCGCATTATGAGGACATGCATAAATACAATATCCACATCCTACACAAGTTTCAGGATTATGAATCACTACTCCGTCTTCTCTCTTAATATAAGCATTTGTTGGGCACACCTTCATACACTGCGGGTCTTTGCAATGCATACAGGAGTGGGACAAATGTCGTTCAACTAATCTATCATTAACAATAATCTCAAAGGAATCTACCTTTCTATAATTCACCTCTAAATCTAGTTTATTTTTAACTTTACAAGCAGTTTCACATGCATGGCATCCGATACAATATTGTTGGTCATAAAAAAACGCTCTTTGATTTGTCATTTTTCTGCCCCTTTTCATTAAGCCTTACTAATCTGCACCAAATTAGTATTAAAAGTTGAAATTCCACCCATGTCGCCTATAGTATCACTTGCCAAACTATTAATCGTACTTCCTTTAATAATTTTCTCCCAATAACTTTTAAAAGAAACTGCAACCCCTGGTTTTACCGCTGCAGTTGTAGTTTTAACTTTTATCCTAACTCTCCCTCGATCGTTGAAGACATTAGCATAGTCCCCATCTTTTATCCCCCTAAATGCAGCATCATTCTCATGCAATGTTATATATGGTTCTCCCAGATTCTCAGTAATATATGGGATGTTATGCCACTGACTACTAAGCAACTGTGGGGCGGCCGGGGTCAATAGATGTATTGGGTATTTTACGAATAATTCAGGTGATCCATCTTCACTTTCCTTATCTGGAACATAATCGGCTATAGGATCAAAGCCATTTTTTGCTGCCAGTTCCGAATAAAACTCTACTTTACCTGATGGAGTCTTGAACTTATGGTCACTCCATGGAATACCCAAATCAATTTTAATCCAATGGTTTTCTCGTAGAGTATCATAGGTTACACTGCTAAATTCCGGCTTATTTTGAATTCCTTTTTTTATAATGTCAGCTGGTGTTTCATCGAAACAATCATCTGAATAACCCATACGCTTAGCCAACTCGTTAAAAACCAAATAATTAGGTTTTGACTCTCCCATAGGCTTTAATCCTTTTTCACTATAACGGACATACCATGCCAAGTAATCAGAAAATACTTCCTCATACTCCATAAAATGCGATGCTGGTAGAAGAATGTCAGCATATTCTGCAGTATCAGTAATAAATTGTTCAAAAACAACAGTAAATAAATCCTCTCGCTCCAAACCTTTTCTTATAAGATTAACGTTTGGTGCTGAAGGAATTGGGTTTCCGTTAAAACAAAATAAAACTTTTATCGGCTTCTCCTTGGTTGTACTAAGTTCCCCAGTTAGTGCTTTTCCAAATTCATTTGTATTTATATTTCTTACATTCTTATTTGCTAATAAGTCCGGTCTTTTTAGATAATCGTTAATAAACGGTTTTTGGTTGTAATTCACATAACTATATCCTCCTGCTTCCATTCCTACAACACCAACTAAAGCTGGGAGGAATGAAATGGCCCGAATTGCTGACCCACCGTTAGTTCTCCTTTGCATCCCGAATCCCATTCTCAAAACAGACGGCTTTATAGCTGCGTAAACATGAGCAAACTCAATAATCTCATCCTCCGAAATCCCACAAATCTGTGCAACCCGATTTGGTGGAAATTGCTGAACTTTCTCACGCAACTTTTCAAAGCCCAGTGTATAATTTTCAACAAATTCCTTATCGTATAAACATTCGTTTATAATGACATTTTGAAGACCTAGCGCTAAAGCCGCGTCAGTACCTGGTTTAATTTGAATAAACATATCAGCCTGCGATGCAAGTGGATGACGATGAGGATTTACGACTATAAGTTTTGCACCATTCTGTCTCGCTTGCTTAATGAATTTGACTGCATGGACATCAGTGTAACTTTCATTTGCCCCCCATTCAACGTAGCATTTCGTTTTTGCATAATTTTCAGGGTCTAACGAAGAATAATCACCAAAGGTGTAATTTAATGCTTCCATACCTCCAGAATTACAAACAGTACGAGTTATCATTGTTGCTCCTAGCTTATTAAAAAATCTAAACGGAACACCGTGCTGATTGATAAAACCGACCGTTCCAGAGAAGTTATACGGCATAATAGATTCTGGTCCGTATTGATTGATTGAATCTTTCATTTTTGATATTATTGTGTTGTAAGCCTCATCCCAGGAAATTCTTTCCCATTTCCCCTTTCCTTTTTTTCCTGCTCGTTTCATGGGATATAACAAGCGGTCTGGATGATATAGCACATTAATGTGCGTATGCCCTTTTACACAAGGAGTTCCTGCTGTCCATGGATTTGTTTTATCGCCGGTAATTTTTACAACCCGCCCATCCATATGATCTGCTACCAAACTACATTGATCATAACAATTTCGTGGACATACATGATATGTCTGGGTTATTTTTTTATCCTTTTCCTGTATCAAGCTTTTAGACTTAGAAGACTGGCACCCTGTAAGGCCAAATAAGCTAAAACTTGTCCCAAGAACCCCAGAACTTTTAAGGAAATTTCGACGACTAAATAAAAAATCTTGTTTCTTACTCATATAAGACGATCTCCTCACTTTCCTTTTTCTTTATGTTTTTAAAAAAGTCACTTGTACGCTACATCACAAACTTAATAATGTATTCCCTGCTACATCGGGTTCAGCTAAAGTGTTAAATATAAAACCACGATAAGTTCCTTTATCAACTTTAATTCCTAAAAATAATGTGACAAACTTCACATAAAACTATGTTAAAATAAAAAATCGAGTTGGCTTCCTAATAAATGAACTCCAGCAATCAATTTTCAGCTTTTTTGTTAACTATAGATTAACCTCCCCATTCCAACTCAATGTACCTATAAAAAGAGTTCTCTCAATAATTTTTTTAATCTCCAACTCTTGTACATATCATAACTCCATTTAGTTTAGTGGCATAATATCAAAAAAAGATTATAGCTATCTATCATTGTGATAGGTAAAGTGAAAGAATTGAAGTGAGGGGATTTAATGAGGACCTGGCATTCATTTCAGACCGAACTTTAATTAACAATCAAAATTCTAAAACTATGACAAAATTGGACATTAAGATTTTTTATATTTCTATTCTTGTTATCTGATAAAAAAATGAGGGAGTACCGCTCAAAGTAGTAAGCGATACTTCCCCCATGTTAACTTTAAAACAAGCAGCTAATCTTATTAAAAATATCTTTTAAAGCACAACAATAATAATCGGAACAATACCTTTTTAATATTTGTATTTCCAAATTTGTTATTCTAATCTATCTATCCCTATAACAAGTACCTATATGTTTCACAAAAAGCAATCCGAGTGTGAATTAACATTTACTTTCGAATGATAAAAAGTTCTCTCTTTCCCTCTATCAGTAAGCTTTTAGGATGTTAGCACATTAATAGAACGATCATCAAGAGTATGTTCAATCCACCCCTCTTCAGTCACAACAACTGATTTCGTCACCTTAATGCTAGTTTTTAGTGAAAAATTACTTTTCCACATTTGTTAGAAGCAACAACAATTTGACCATCTTTTAGGTCTTTTTTTTCTGCATCATTTGGGTTCATTTGTAATATCATTTTATTATTTTTCGCCAAATCTTCTCGTTCGTTAAATTATGAATCTAATATCCGAGGATCAGGCGAGTTGACGAACCAAAACTCTTCTTCTGCCTCCATAAGCTTCAAAGTATTTTGGTAAAGGTTGTTCTTCCCTAGTATTTAAAATCTCAATAACTCTTAAGTGTGCTTTCTTTCAAGGGTAATAAAGAGATTCTAAGGAAATAATGCTACTTTTTTCATTGTATTATTAAAGAATATAATCCCCCAATCAAACATTCTCCTCCTAAAAGTTCACATAAATTTATCATATCGCTTTTTTACTATATGGTATGATTTAAATAATTCATGCTTCCTATCTCTCAATGAGATAGCAAAACGGTCTACACAAAGGTGGGTTTTCTGTGGATTTTCAAGCTTTAAAGATTTTTAAATGTGTTGCTGAGTTAGGAAGTATTTCTAATGCAGCAAGAGAGCTTACTTATGCACAATCGTATATATCTACAAAAATTCAACAGCTAGAAGATGAACTTCAAACGACCTTATTGTACAGACATAATCGAGGTACTACCTTAACTCCAAAAGGAAAAATATTATTAGAATATGTTAATAATATTTTTCATCTTATTGATGAAACGAGAAAAGAGATAAGAGTTGACCAAACACCAAAAGGTCCACTAATTATTGGTTCTATGGAAACAACAGCTGCAGTTCGCTTACCATGCTTATTTTTAAAGTATAATCGAGAATATCCTGATGTTGACATCATTCTAAAAACAGGCCCTTCTGAACAAAATATTCAAGGAGTCCTTCAGTATGGACTTGATGGAGCATTTGTTGCTGGACCTATTGAACACCCTGACTTAATTCAAAAGGGAGTATTTGAAGAGGAATTGGTAATCGTTACAGATACAGCCCAACCTACTTTAATATCTCTAAAAGATATTCAGAGTAGAAATTTGCTTGTATTTAATTCTGGATGTTATTATCGAAAAAAACTCGAACAATTGTTTCACCAAGAAGGGTTGGTTCCAAATAAGATAATGGAATTCGATACAATAGAAGCGATTATTGGGTGTGTATCTGCTGGTTTCGGCGTAAGCATGCTTCCTCAAAGTGTCATTGAAAGACAAACAAAGGACGAAACTCTTAGAAAGCATTCGGTTCCATATCCATACGGGATAGTCAAAACAAAATTCATTTATCGAAAAGAAAAGTTTATGCCTGCTTCTTTAAAAAAGTTTATAGATATGTTAAATATAGAGGCTGAGTTGCTAGGTAACATAAGCTAATTAATTGCAGCTATTACTGGGCTCCTTCTTTACAGTGGCAAGAATACTTAAATGTATGCCAAAAAGTTTGAATTATCTACTCTAAATACGCAGTAAAAACCACACTAAAAACGGGGCTGTCCGATAAGTCCCTAAAATAAAGCAGGTGGAGAAAAATCAGTAGTTTTTCTCTACCTGCTTTTGTATTTTTAGAATTTTTTTCTGAAAGTAGCTGGCGGAGGCCTGCTACTTTCAGTATGCTGTGGACCAAAGACACAATTCCGAACTCGACATGCACCTTGTCGAGTCCCCGTAGAAAAAATCTACGGAACGACCGATTGCCCTTAATACTTGGTGATTGTTTTTCCATTAATCATAGGCTTCTTGTTTCCAGCCAATGTCCTTGATGCTTTCATTGCTAATAAAAAGGGAGGCATGGCCATTATTGCGAATCAGAAACAGCAGAAAAAAATGAAACAAACAATGAATCTAATCAACTTGATGAAAAGAAGATAATCAAATTGAAATGTCGGAAAATTATAAAGAGGATAGATTTGAACAAGAACAGCTCGTTATTGCTAGGTTTCTAATTACCCATTGTGTAGCAGATGCAAGTATTGTCGGATTTCTTACAGAACTACCCTTCATAATAATAGCTAATTGGACAATAATAAATGAACCTGAGGAGCAATATATTTATCCGATTAATATTAGAATTTTATAATCATTCCAGATCAGTTGTTATTTTGATAAGCGATAAGGAACAGTTACCAGGTATAAGTAAAGACTTTTCTAAATTATTTACACTACACTAACCAAAACTACTTTATAGAATCGATAAAAATTTTCAAAAGGATTAAGCATATGAGTATCACAAAGCTTAATCCTTAAATATAATTCCTATTTTGTTTCGCGGTGTAGAGTATGTCTCTTTAAACGCGGACAATACTTTTTCAACTCAATACGGTCAGGATTCGTACGCTTATTTTTTGTTGTAATATAATTTCCATCTCCTGTTTCAGTACAAGCAAATGTAATTTTCACTCTCATTATTCTTTCCTCCTGTTTATTCTACTTCTTCTATTGCGCAAACGGTGGAAGTGGGTCTTTAAATGTTGACCAATCCGCTAAGAGCTCATTCTCTGTTAGAAGACATTTTTCTAAGGATTTTTCTATTTCATTAAGGTTCATATCAATTCCTATTAATACAAGCTCATTTAGACGATCTCCATATACGTCATCCCACTTCTCCAGCAGTTCTGGTTCTTCAATTAAAACTTGTTTCCTATCATCTTCCGGATAAGCTGCTATCCATTCACCAACACCTTGCAAAGTAATGGAAGGACCAGCTTGCGAGAGTAAGCCTGCTATATTATTTCGTGTGGCTATCCAGATAAAACCTTTTGCGCGAACAACATCAACTGGCCAATCCTCTAGCCATTTCATCAGCCTCTCTGGGTGGAATGGCAGTCTCCTCCGAAATACAAAGGAAGAAATGCCATACTCCTCAGTCTCTGGGATATGCTCATAATTAAGTTCCTTTATCCATCCAGCACTATGACTTGCTTTATCAAAATCAAATAACTTCGTATCCAGAACGCAATCAAGCGGAACCTTTGCATGATCCGTTTTAATTATTCGAGCTTCAGTATTTAGGTTCTGCAAAACAGCCTTTAATTCACGAATATCCTCTTGTTCTACCAAGTCGATTTTATTTAACAAAATCACGTCAGCAAATTCAATTTGATCTATCAGTAAATCAACAACCTCTCTCGTATCTGCTTCATCTGTCGCTTCCTTGCGATCTAATAAGCTTTCACCAGAAGAAAAATCATTCCAGAAACGATTGGCATCAACAACCGTAACCATCGTATCTAGTCTGCATAATGACGATAAATCAATTCCTAAATTCTCATCAACATATGTGAAGCTCTGCGCAACAGGAACTGGTTCACTAATACCCGTTGACTCGATCACGATGTAATCAATGTCGCCTAATGAAGCTAGCTTTTCTACCTCTTTAATCAAGTCCTCCCTAAGGGTGCAGCAAATACAACCATTTTGCATTTCTACTAGCTTCTCTTCAGTTCTGGAAAATCCACCTTGTTTAACTAGGGAAGCATCAATGTTAATTTCACTCATATCGTTAACAATAACAGCGACCTTCTTTTCTTCTTTATTTTGCAAAATATGATTGAGTAAAGTCGTTTTACCAGAACCTAAATAACCACTCAATACTGTTACAGGTATTTTTCCCATAAAATACATCCCCTTTAATCAAAATCATTACGATTTACAGAATAGAATTTCCCCCTTTATCTTGATATTTATAAATTAAACAGAATACTCCTGACAAATAAAGTAGATGTATTTAACCTTAAAAGCAAATATCAAGAAGTCAACTGCCAGTTAAAAGGAGCTTTCAGTTTGCCCCATTCGCTATCAAACTCATCTACTGTAAATCCTCTCTTAAAGTACAGCATATGCATCCATTTGACATTTCTACTAGCTTCTCCTCTGTTCGAGAAAAACCGCCTTACTTTTCGACTAGATCACTATCAATATTTACTTCACTCATATCATTGACAATAACTGCAACCTTAAGTCCTTCACGGTTATTTAAAATATGATTAAGCAAAGTAGTTTTACCTGAACCCAAGTACCCGCTTAAAACAGTAACTGGAATCTTTTTCATGATATCACCTTTCATTTCATATTTTCCTAAACGAATTATCCATAAATCAAGGGGGGCTTTCAGCTTAAGACATAGATCACGTTCAAGGTTTAATCTTATTAAATTAAATTTTCAGGCTACGACCTAAATATATAGAACCGTTTAGAATTATCTAGATTTTTCATCTTATTTGTGTAATCAATCCATTTCATATGATTACATTTTGCCTTAATCAATCTGTCAATTTCATCCTGTGCTTCATCCATGATTTCTTTTACAGCTGATAGTTCAAGGGAAAACTGATCTGCAGCTTCTTTCAGTGGGGATCTCCCAATCATTAGGTTCATAAATTGTTCCTCGTTTATAGAAATTTCCTCTAAATGTTCTTCCTTACTTTCTACAAACTGATAGATTTCCCGTAATTTACGCGGGAGTTTCAAAACTGCACTACGATGAAAAAATTTAATTAAGATTGGGTTAACTTGCTTCATATTACTCCCTCATACTTACTATTTCTTTTATTTAACCAATAACTTTCAACTTCATTTAAAGTGAACTCTTTACCAGCTAGATTTCTTTACTCCGGGAATTTGTCCTTTATGTGCGTATTCTCTGAAGGCAATCCGCGACATTTTAAACTTTCTTAAATAACCCCTTGGTCTTCCTGTCACCTCACATCTATTTTTTAACCGTGTTGGAGAGGAGTCCCTCGGAAGTTTTCTAAGGGCTACATAATCCCCTTTTGCTTTCAACTCTTTACGTAGTTCTGCATATTTTATTACAGTGTCCTGTCGTATCTTTTCCTTAACTATTTTTGATTTTTTTGCCATGATTTTTCCTCCTTTTAAAATTTAAATCACTTAATAACTGTTATTTTTCAATACAAAGTATGCTTTTTTAACCTAGACATTAATTAATATGTTCCAGAATGCTATGGATTTGATCTTTTATTCTTTGAGAAAGATATAAAACTTTTTATCCGGTTTCCGTGTAAGTTAATGAATTTTGATTCTTATCACTCACCTTCAGATATTCAAATGCGAAGTTCCTATTAAACTAATCTTTAGTAACACAATTTCGATTTAAAACGTAATGGTTACGATTTAAATCTCAAAAAATTCTTTTTCATTATAAAACGTAATGAATCCTATTTTCAAGTGTTTTACTTAAAT
>JAEWDX010000016.1 GCA_023389895.1 Bacillota bacterium | reverse complement strand
CGGAGAGATTAATGATAAACAAAAAGAGATTTACGAGACCGTTTTGAAAGCACAGCTTGCTGCAGTCGCAGCTGTTAAACCAGGGGTAGCTTGTTCTGAAGTTGATTTAACAGCAAGAAATATCATTGCTGCAGCAGGCTATGGCGAGTTTTTCCCACACCGACTCGGTCATGGCTTAGGAATCGGTGTTCATGAATATCCTTCCTTAACAGAGACAAATCCTTTATTACTTGAAGAAGGAATGGTCTTTACGATCGAGCCAGGAATTTATGTGTCGGAAGTTGCAGGAGTCAGAATTGAAGACGATTTAGCTGTTACAAAAGATGGCGTCGAAATTTTAACAAAATTCCCGAAAGAATTGCAAATCATTGAGTAATTAAGCTTTTCAGAACTGAAAAAATGAAACCAGGCATTTCGCCTGGTTTTCTTCATGTTATCGAAGGCTTTTAGCGGGTAATCCGGTAAATTTTCATACATATTTTAGATAAGAAAACTTCCCTGCCGATGTTATCGAGCAGTTTTTTGATTTTATCTAGCACTTTTCAGATTTTATCTAGCAGATTTTACAACTTATCTAGCACTTTTTGAATAATATCGTGCACTTTAGAACTTAATCAAAAATAGATTTTAATGAACACTTCCTTTATATTCTTCTTTTTGCTCATCCTCATTGTCTTCCATTTGCTGTTTAATCGTCCCGCTATTATAAACATCCATAATTTGCTCACTCACTTTATTTACTGCTTCCCTGTCGAAAATATCAGCGGAAAATGATAATTGTTCACGCTTTTTCATGTTAAATTCCTTTCCATTGTGATTTTCTCCTAATAAACTTCCTTCTTGTTTTGTAAAAACCTCACAAGATTTTCTTTTTAAAAAATCATTTCATAAATATTGTTCGATTATTTGCTACATATATTCACGTTCTGATATTGTATAATTAAGGAAAGGGAGGAGATTATTATGGGGATGAAGTATACGAATATTTTAGTGGCTGTAGATGGTTCAACAGAAGCAGAGTGGGCTTTTAAAAAAGCGATTGAAATTGCAAAACGAAATGATGCAAAAATTACAATAGCACATATTATTGATACTCGTACTTTCGCTACAGTAGAAGCATATGATCGTACTATTGCGGAAAGAGCAGATATGTTTGCTCGAGAATTAATGGAGAAATACAAAAGTCAAGCAATTGCAGCAGGAGTTCCGGATGTAGACTATGTAATTGATTACGGTTCTCCGAAGATTATCATTCCAAAAGAAATTGCAAAGAAGAATAATGTTGATTTAATCATCTGTGGAGCAACTGGAATGAATGCCGTTGAACGCTTCTTAATCGGTAGCGTATCTGAAAACATTACTCGTTATGCTTCTTGTGATGTACTCGTTATCCGTACTAACAAAGAAGATTAATAAACTAAACTTTTTAACTAAAAGCCTAGGAAAGCGCTTATCCTAGGCTTTTTTCGTATGTTATGGATAAAACTGGAAGTGTGGAAACTGATTAGACATAGTTCCAAATTTGAGAATTCGTGCAACGACGAATCATACTTCGCCTTTCCAAGACTCGTTCAATCAACGAGCTTTTTTCATCGACAATCCTCTATTCTTCGCCAAACATGTATTTCTTCGCTCTTATATTTACACTTACCACCAATCCTAAAGCCATCATCGTCGTTAAAAGGGAGCTCCCACCATAGCTCATGAATGGGAGTGGGATTCCAGTTATCGGCATCAAACCAATCGTCATCCCGATATTTTGAAATACTTGGAAAGAAATCAACCCAATCGTTCCTGCACACAAATAACTTCCAAAAACATGATTTGAATTTAGGGCAATGATGATAATTCGGTAAATTAATATAAAATACAAACTAATCAATATTGCCGCCCCTATAAACCCGAACTCTTCTCCAACTACAGAAAAAATAAAATCTGTATGTGCCTCAGGGATTCTCCCGCTTTGTACTTGTACACCTTGATTAAAGCCACTTCCCTTTAACTGTCCTGCACCGATCCCACGAATCGCTTGAGTTAGTTGGTATCCATAGCTAGACGCAAAAGCATCTGGACTTAACCATCCATATATTCGATCTAGCTGATGTGGTTTGATAATTTTTATAAATAAATCGAAGAAATGATTGTGGAGATAGATAAGGAATCCTATTAAGCCTGTAAAACAAGCCGCTAATAATCCTAGCATTTTAAATGAAATACCAGAAGCTAACATAATCGTCGCGGCAATTGCCACAATTACAAGTGCCGATCCTAAATCCGGTTGGACTAAAATGAAATAAAAGGGAATAAGCGTTACAATAACAACTTTTATAACAATTGGAATACTCTCTTTAAAAGTAAGCTTTCGTCTATCGATCTTACTTAACAATACAGAGATGTATATAATCGTAAATATTTTCATAAATTCGGAAGGCTGCAGCTCAAAAAAACCGAGATTTACCCATCGTTGAGAACCATTTTTAAACGTTCCAAAAAAATGAACGAGGATAAGTAAGCCAATCCCAAAAGTGTATAGAATACCTGCTAGTCTATCAAGCAATTCAAAATCAAAATAAGCCACAGCCAGCAAAACAAATATTCCAATAAAATACCAGATCAATTGTCTTTTGACAAAATATAACGGATCATGAACTGCATATTGGCCTGAACCACTATATACAGCAATTAAACTAAAAATCATAAAGCAAATTAATGCTACTATTAAAATCTTATCAACCTGAACTTCATTTTTCTTCAATTCATCACACTCCATACCTATCATTACAGTTAAGGAATCGGAGGGGGTTAACAGTTAGTGATCGCTTAGTGTGCTAGGTCCACTTCATTTTTTGAAAAAATTTAAACCGAGTTGAACCGCTATGGCATCATCTAAATAACCAATTGGAAAGATATAATCTGGAATGACATCGACAGGTAAAATAAAATATATTAGCACACTGCCAATTACTGCCAACTCAATATGTGTGCCTTTTTTCAAGCGAAATTTCTCGTACATCTGCTCCAAATGACTAATAAACGGGCCGATACCTCTGACCTTTTTAATCTTCTCATCAAAACTGTTAAGAATGATTTCCTTCCCTTCCTCTGTTTGTGAATATTGTTCATAGTCTGCTAGCTGCTGCTCGATACTCTCTAACGTAAATTCCTTATCATATAAATTTGTGGACGAAAGGAAATTTTGAATGCTTTCCACCGAGGAATGTATATTCGATTCCATTCCTTCTTGCTTTTTTTCAAGAGAATAACCAGTGGAAACCAACAAATCTGAGAGCGGAACGTCTAAACAGTCAGAGATTTTTTGTAGATGATAGAGGGTTGCTTTTCGTTTACCATTAATAATTCTTGAGATCGTAGCTGTATCAATTTCAGTGAGTTCACTAAGCTTTCTCATTGACAATGAACGTTCAGCTAATATTTTTTTTAATAATAAACCGAGATCTCTATTTTCCAAATCTTTAGTCATCATCTATCTTCCTTTCTATTAAATAAATCTATATATGGATTGATAACTGAAGATTAATACTAGATTTATTGTGTGAAAGTGCTGTTATTACTATATATATATGTTGTCATTTTGTCAAAGTAAATTTCTGTTAGAAAAATGCCATTACAGCGATTACTAAAATGATGATACCACTTAGAAGCGTTCCGAATTGTCCAATCGTAAAAGAGCCGATCCGTACTTTCGATAATTTCGATCCTAGATTTACACCAGCCCAAACAGTGATAAAGCTACCGATAGCAGCTGTTAATGAAATAGCTAACGGTGAGAGACCTAGAATACCAGCTCCTAACCCATTTGTTAATGCATTTGCTGATAATGCAATACCAAGAATTACTGCTTCCCCCCAGCCAATTTCACCAGAATTATCAACATCAGCTTCAGTGGGATTTTTCATAATCTTTCCGATTGTATTCGAGTGACCACTAGCTTCAGCTGTAGTAGCAGTTTCTTTTTTACGAGGGGTAGCTAGTAAAATGATTCTAATTCCGATAATAAATAGAATAAAGGCTCCTAATACGATGGGGAGAATGCCGGGAAGAATTCTTGAAAGCCAAAGTCCGAATGAAATTCCAGACATACTCATAAGAAAGCAAATGATGGTAATTAACACATTTGCCCCTAACCGAATCTTTATATTTCGAATTCCATAAGAAATCCCTACTCCTAAATTGTCAATGCTTGATGAAAAGGCAAAAGCTGCGATAATTAGCCAAGTCAATGTAAACCACTCCTCATTTTTTTTACATTGTATTGGCGCATTGATCAAATAGTGCATGTCTTACTTAAATACGTTGACAAAAAATCAACAAAGTTGGTTATTCTTCTTAAAAGGGAGTTATCTATTTAGGAGATTTTTGGATTTTAAAAGGAGATTTTCAAGTGGGAACGGAGAAGGCAAATGGTGCTCCATTCTTATGGTTTAGAGCATCTTTCTAGGATGTGGCGGGCAAATGGTGCTCCATTCTCATTGTTTAGAGCATCTTTCTAGGATGTGACTGGCAAATGGTGCTTCATTCTCATAATTTAGAGCATCTTTCCAGGATGTGACTGGCAAATGGTGCTTCATTCTCATAGTTAAGAGCATCTTTCTAAGTATAAACAGAAAAAAGATGCTCCATTAATCGTACTTTATTGGTGGCTTCATTTTGGGACTTTTTGACTCTTCCTATAATTCCGATTACATGATTGCAACGGCAATTCCTTTTATAATGCTCTCATAATATGAATTCTCATGAGGAACAAAGGCGGATTTATTTACTCTTTTACTGAAAAATGTCTGTTTCCCTTCATCCTCCACTTCAAAGCCTTCAATTTGAATTTCACTTTTTTCATCTAACCAAAGATTAGAAAAATCAGTAAACTTCACTTTCACCATTCCTGAAACCTCATCTTGTTGCAAAACATAATCCGGCCAATCATACTGAGTTTTATACAAAAAAACATGTGCGATTTCTTTATCAATGAAATGCTCTCTTCTCACACTGTAAGGAATAGTCCCTAATGAAATTAATTCATTATACTCAATATCAACGCCTAATTCTTCCCTTATTTCTCTAATCCCATCCTGAACCGATTCATTCGCTAGTAAATGTCCGGCAGTTGTAATATCAATAAGATTTGGATAATCTTTTTTGTTTTTGCTTCTAATTTGCAAATAAACATAATCAATTCCTCTTTCATTACGAATAAACCAGCATTGAAAAGTTTCATGCCAATAGCCAAGTTCATGAACTTCTTTGCGTGTTGCTACCCCTATGGGATTTTTATTATCATCAAATATTTTTAATAATTCGTTTTCCATTAGAAACTCCTTAGCTTTATTAACCTTTTTTTATACATCGAAAGCAAGACTCGTTATTTTCCATGTATCACCGAACATTTGAAAAGTTAATGATAAAAATGTTGGGGGACTATCAGGTTCTCCGTTAGCATTCTCTAAAAATTCGCGCGTATAAACAGTCATTGTCTTATTTACACGATCATACGAATACCCTTGTAAAACCCAATCAACCATTTTTATTTTTCTTTCATTAGAAAATAATAGCCATTCCATACTATCATCAATGACATAAAGTTCATTTTCCCTATCTGCTAAAATAAGTTCATCAGCAAGCATTTCTGATAATTTTCCCTTATCGCCCGTTGTATGTGCTTGAATGAATTCTCGAGTTAAGTTCGATATGAGCGGAAAATATTCTATGGCTTCTTCCTGCTCTTTTAATTGATCTTCCATTTGTTTAAATTCTTTCGTTAGAGCAGCTATTTTCTCCTCACTTTCTTTTAGTTTGATTTTTAGTTCTTCTTTGTCTTCCAATAAGGTTTCTTCATTTATTTGCGAACTATTCTTGGATGGAGTACAGGCCGTTACGAATGCAATGCAACAAATGAACAAAATAAACAGTCGCTTGGTCATTATGTCCTCCTTAGTAATTTTAATTTTTCTCCGGATTCAATCAGTGTTTCATAAGGATCGCCTTCCAAACCTAATGCTTTACAAAATGCGGGCTCCGTTTTATAACCTTGTTGCTTTAAGGCTATTACCTTTTCCCTTAGTTGTGGTGTTTCCATCATGAGATGATATTCGATAAGCATATGAATATATGCATATTGCTCGTAAACTGGTTGAGGCTGACCAAATAACTCAAACTCGAAGCCTCCAAACATAAAGTTAGCTTTTATTACAGGGACGTTTCTTATTATTGTTTGCTTTATTCTAAATTCCTGCTTATCCTTATAAAGATATTCAACCCTTTCCTTGAACTGATTAAAGTCATTAACTTCCAAAATAATATCTAAATCTGAGCCTTCTATATCAATCCCGATTGGAAGGGTTCCGCAAAGTACAGGAGTGTAATCTCCTAACTCCTTCATGATTCCTAAATAATGAATAGCTGAATACGCCTTCCGCTGCCTTTCATTTCCAAACTTTAAATACTCAATCGTTTGAAACATAATAGCTCCTTTCGACATACAGGATGGGCTAGTCAAGCTGAGCCTCGAATCATAGTAATTGATTAACCCAATATTCTTTGCAATCCATACTTCTTTCAAAAAATTTATAATCTACCAAATATCTTCATAATAATTGTGGCAATATCCTCTGGTAAATCGATACTTCTATATGAGAACAATATTCCCCTCCTTAACTTACTATTTAGACTGATTTTTGTATTATTTCCGTACTCTTTTCTAAAAGGGCTCTAGCAGCTGATGAAATTTCCTGATACTTCGTCTCAGACCACACTATTTTATTTGGCTCATATTTTTTATCAAAAATAGTTTTCGATAAATGATGAATAATTTGATATGAAGCATAGGGATGTGGAAAATCAGGATCATTTTTTGCCTCATCAAAAAATTTGAATAAAGTGCTATGGTCCTTCAGATAAATTAATTCAACTAATTTAGCACGATATTCTAATTCTGAGGATGTTAGCACTGGAAAATGTTCATAATCATATAAATGTTGAGCTTCATGCTTTAAATACGAAATTTGAAATTCATCACCATCCAGGTTCTCGTAGCATTTCGCATTACAATATAAACCATCTGCTTTCGCCCATCCACCCACCATTTTCTTATTAAAAGTGGCAAATCCTATCCAGCTTTCAAGAATAAAATCAGACATCATATTTACAGTTACTGATTTTATTGCGAAGGGAATTTCAACATCAAACGTAAGAGTTTCCATTTGTCTCCAAATATATGGTCCTCGAAAAGGTGGTGTCACTCCTCCTAAGAAATAATAACCTTTTTCCTGAAAAACCCTTTCTAGCTGCTTTTCAATTTCCTTAATATTTGTAAATTGCTTTTCTCCCAAAATCTGAGCTAATTGCTGGCTAAGTTCGAGTTCGGCATTTTCCGCTGATTTTGAACCAGTTAAAACACTCTGAAAATAATGGTAATAAATCTCAGTCACACTTTTAATCCATGGATCATCGATAGGAATACAATTCTTAAAATTAGCGAAATAAAATCTGTCTTGATAAAGCTGCAGCAATTCCTTAATTTCTTCCGTCCTCGGTTGAATAGAGCTAAGGTAATCTATTGCCATTTGAATATCTCCCTGAAGGCATAAAGCATAAAACTTGTTCATTTTTTTTACTCCTTAGAAAAAATGTGTTAATTATTTATTTGCCTTTCTATTATTTTAACATTATCAGGAAATTTCAGAATAAAAAAGAGAAATCAAGTTACAAAGATTAACTAGACAACCGTCATTTACACCAAACCTCTCCTAACAACTGCACACCTTTTTCGATTTCGGCTATTGATAACCCACCAAACCCTAATAACACTTTCGGTTCTTGACTTTCTAATGGTTTTGCAAAATATGTGGACAATGGATATACCTTCACACCTACTGTCATTGCTGAACAAGTTAGTTCCTCTTCTGTCATTCCATTCTTTACTTCCAAAACGAGATGAAGTCCCGATTTTTCTCCAATGATCTCTACATACTCTCCTAAATGAATCTTTATTGCTTCGATGAAGGTATTTTGTTTTTTTCGATAAAGGGTTCTCATTTTATTTAAATGATTAAACCAATGACCTTCATTCATGAAACGAAAGAGTGTGTCTTGATGAAGGCGAGACACAGTTTGCTTATAAATAGAGAAATGTTCTTCATATTTCTGCACCAATTTCATTGGTAGTACAAGGTAGCTAAGGCGAATAGAAGGAATCAATGACTTTGAAAACGTTCCTAAATAGATGACATTTTCATTCTTATCAAGCCCTTGCAAAGATGGAATTGGCTTGCCTTTATAGCGATATTCACTGTCATAATCATCCTCAATAATAAAGCCATCTACTTCTGCAGCCCATTTCAAGAGCTCCATTCTACGTGATATTGGCATAACCATCCCATAAGGAAATTGATGAGACGGAGTAACATAGGCAACTGTTGCACCACTGTTTATTAATTGGTTCACCTTAATTCCATCGTCATCTAAAGAAATGGCATGCAACTTAACCCCTAAATCTTGAAAAACTACTCTTGTTCTATGAAAGCCAGGCTCTTCCATTGCGTATATGTGGTCTTTACCTATTAATAAACATAATAACCCGATGAGGACTTGAGTGCCTGCTCCAATCACTATTTGCTCAGCTGAACATTTCACGCCTCTAGAGGAAAATAAATAGTTTGCAATTTCTTCCCGAAGTCGTAATTCTCCTTTCGGGTCACCTATATTGAGAACTTCACTTTGATCCTCATATAGCGATTGAATCGTTAATTTTCGCCAAATCGTATATGGAAACTGCTCTAAGTCAACAGTCCCAGAATTGAAGTCCATTTTAATATTTGCTAATTCTTGCTCATCGTTTTTCACAATTAATTTGGTCAACGTTTGAGTAGGAAATAACTCATCTTCTAATTCGACAACATATACTCCTTTACGAGGTTTACTTTCAACATAACCTTCTGCACATAATTGGTCGTATGCTGCTTGAATGGTATTTAAGCTTAGTTCAAGGTATTTTGCTAAATTTCGTTTTGACGGTAATTTTTCATTTGGTCTTATTCTCCCTGCTAAAATTTCATCCTTAATATAGTTCGAAAGCTGAATATACAAAGGGAGATTACTTTTACTATTTAAATCAGGCGTTATTTCAATCATGATTACTTTCTCCTCGCCCTTCTGGTACTATCAACTTTTAATAATCTGATACTTCCGATTATACCAGCTTGTGATTTAATAAAGATAATTAATTAAATTAAGGGAGGAAGCACCATGGAGAACAATCACTCTATAAAGAAACTAATAACAGAGGATGAATGGAAAGAAGCTTTTCCAGTCATGCAGCAGTTACGAACTCACTTAGATGAAAAGAGTTTTATAGAATTAGTGAAGGAAGCAACCGAAATGGAAAGCTATCAATTAGTTTCTTTATATGACAAGGGAAAAATAGTTGCAGTTGTTGGATTTATGCCAAAGTTGACTTTATATAATGGAAAGTTTGTCTATGTATGCGATTTGGTGACAGATTCTGCCGTTCGCTCAAAGGGTTATGGTGAAATCCTACTTACGTATGTACATGAATGGGCGAAAGAAAATGGATTTAACATTGTCTCACTTTCTTCTGGTTTACAACGAGTTGATGCCCACCGATTTTATGAGCAAAAGATGGAGTATGATAAAGTGAGTTATGTGTATTTGAAAAGACTATCATAGTATGCCATTTTAAAAGAGTTGCAATTTTTGCAACTCTTTTAAAATAGCTATCTAAAGAACAAAATTATAAAAACTGCCTTATAAAATATTCTGGATTTAAGTATTCTCCTGTAGCCCTCTTTATTTTTTCATTCCAATGCAAAGATGCTCCATGCTTAAAGAAACTTTCAATTAAATAACTGCCGACTTCTGGTTTAAAAAGGTCTGATGAGATATGTTTTTCTATACAGTTATGAAGCTGAGAAGCTGTTAATTCACCTAATAAATAGTCTTGATAAGTAGCTGGTGCTAATGAAAAATGCATTTTTGCTGCCCAATCTGGATAGCTTGTATCCTCTGGTGGATGAACAAACTGGATTTCCTCTACTAATTCCCACCATAATTTATTCAAATCCTGATTTGGATTTTCGTATAGCTCTCGCTCGAAAAAAGTAAAAGTGATTATCCATCTAGCTGATACTAACATTTGACGTTGGAGCATTTTTTGAATCGCTGGAATTTCCTCTTCCAACTGCTCTTCTTTTAATCCAAGAAATCGTAGCTGCCAAGCCAACGTTTTGTTCATTCGTCCGAAAAATAATGCAATCGCTTCAGTCGTTAATGAATGTGAATGAAATCTTAAAATAAATGGAAGATTGCTATCAATATATTTGAAATAAGCGGCATGGCCGAACTCATGCAATAAAGCTGTTGTCCAAAATACACTTTCATCAAGATTTACTAGCACCCTAATGTCACCATTACGATCAATATTTGTACAAAAACCAAAAGGATTTTTGTCTTTACGGGGATATAAATCACTTCTTTGAAGAATATCCTCCATCTCTAATCCCATTGATTGGAATGTTTGACTAACAATATTCTCTAAGTCCTTGCCTTTATAAAATACATCCAAGTCGATACTACTTACAGGTGGAGCTTCTTGGAATAATGGATCAACATAATGCCAAGGACGAAGATCTTCTATTTTAACACTGAGCTTTTCTGCCCTTTCTTGATCAATTTCAGCTTTAATTTTGCGAAATGGTTCATCCGAAAGGTTTTTTAAATGTTGAAATGTATCAAAAACAAAATCAATATCTAATTCTTGTGTTGCGTAACTCATTTGAAAGAAATTATCAAACCCTAGTGCCTGTGCATCTTTATTCCTTTTATGTACTAATTCTAAGAGCTTCTTTTCAATTTTCTTACCTACTTGTTTACTTGCTAGCCAAGCGTTTTTTCTTTCCTCATTATTTTGGCTATTCTTAAGAATATCTAGCAAATCATTGTTTATTACCTCTTTATCATCAAGCACTGGTCTATAAGTAGAAAAAATTTGTGAAATATCCTTCTCTAGCTCTAGAGTTTTCGCTGTCTCACTTTGATCAATCTGATTTTTTATCATTTTATTATATAAATCATCCAGCTGTCGTCTTTGTATAGGATTGAGATGTTCCTCTTCTCTTAAAGCAATTACCTTTTTAAATACATCTGGATTGGAGAAGTTTGCAAAATACTCACCCAATGCTTTTTCATGTTTTTCACTCCACTCCTTTTCCCCAGTTGTGGCTGCCATCCAATTGCTGAATGTAACTGGTTTATAAAGAGATTTGATTTTCTCATTTTGCTCAATTAAAAAATCATCTATTATTTGTGAAAGCATGTTAACCTTTCCTTTCATAATTCTGTACCATCACTTAATTCTATTCCCGTCCTAACAGGTCACTTGTTTCCTATACCAAATTCTATATATTTCATATATTGAAACACACCTTTTTCATGTATAACTTAAAATTTTTTAAAAATTATTAAGTCTATAACTTTACGTTTATGAAAAGGATTATATCTTACAACGGTAAACTCATCGTCACTGTTCTTTTACTAAACCCAATTTTTTCATATATTTGAATAGCTGGGTTTTCAACAAACGCACTTAGACGGACTTCCGGGTATCCAGCTTGTTTCAAATGTTCAATAGCCGTATTCATTAATTGTTTAGATATTCCTTGACCTCTAAATTCCTCTACTACAAACAATTCATAGATAAAACCATAGTTCTTATCCGAAAATTGATCTTTACTTTCCCCTATTAAAATCCATCCCATTATTCTATCATTCTCTGTTGCTATTAAATAATAGCTTCCCTTTGCCAATAATGGTTGAACAAGCTGCTCCACCTTTTCATTTGTAGGCTTTACTTCACCTAATGTACCGTCAAAGATAGCTTGTGGTGAAAGGGATAGTACTGTTTTTAGTTCAATATCGTTTGGCTTTCTAATTTTCATCAATATAACTTCCCTTCATTTTCCTAAAACAAATAGTTTAGACCTTTTAAATATGTAGTTCAAAATCCCTTACGAATACTGCATTCCCAGTTATTTCGATGTCAAAATCATTTTCATTCCTTGTAACTTGTACTTTTACTCTACCATCTTTTCCAATTTCAAATCCCTGCTCCACAACAAGATTTAAGCATTTTTCAAAATTAGGATTTATGTATTTTGCATAATATGCTCCCATTACTCCTGAAGCTGTTCCAGTTACAGCGTCTTCGATTGACCCAGAAATTGGTGATGAAAAATGCCTCGCATGCATATGAGCAGCTGGATCATACGTCTCTAAACAAAATGGATGAATGGATAACTTCGGCATTTCTTTTAGTATCGTTGGGAATATCTCATTACTCGGTTTCATTTTTTGAAATACTGCTAGGTTTTTTATTGGAACTAATAATGTCCAAGTACCTGTGCTTCCATATAAAATCGGTAAATCATCAGCAATATCAGCTTCCTGTAATCCGATTGAGTTAGCTAACTCTTCCTTTGACCCCTTAAACTCTATGAACTGTGGCTGAGCCTGTTTCATCGTGATGTGAATTTCATTATTTGATAAAACATTAATATTTATTGGTAGATTTCCTGCTCTTGTTTCAATTGTTATTGTTTCTTTTTGCTTTAATAATCCATTTGATAGCAACGCATAAATAGTTGCCATTGTTCCATGACCACATAGATTCATTTCATGTCCTGGTGTAAAAAAGCGTATTCTCATATCTGCTACTTCTGACTTGACAACAAAAGCTGTTTCGTTAAATCCTACTTTAAAGGCTATTTCTTGCATTTCCTTATCGGTTAAATCATCCCCATTTAAAACGACTCCTGCAGGATTCCCTTTATTTGGTTCTTTGCTAAATGCATCATAATGATAAACCTTAACTGTTTTCATTTAATATCCCCCCTTTACGTTAATTACTTAAGCTCTATTATACATGACTGTTGATTTCCGCTCCGGGTTGCTCGCTTTCCGCGGGCGGTACGGGAGTCTCCTCGGCGCTATCGCACCTTCCGCTCCAATCAACAGGTGCAAAAATCAACATTATCCTTTAACAGAGCCTTTACTTATAATGTTCAAGATAATTTCCTTTTTCAAAAATATCCTTTGCACTCATTGCAGTCCATTCTTCTGGCTTTACATTTGGGTTTAAATCAAGAAATGATTTTACCATCTTGTAACCTTCACTGTAGCCATAATGATATGGGATTCCATTTCCCCCCATAAGAATTTCAAGTGACCTATCGAGGTCATATTTATGTAGATCTGGCTCTATTTTGGACCAAAGCCGTTTATCAAAAGTAGAATACACTTGTGGAAAATTAACTTCTGGATAAACTAACTTTCCAAACATTACTGCTTTTCCTTCAAAGATAAGATTATCTAAAACAGAAAATGACATTTTCTTATTAAAATATTTATCAGTCCAAACACTGTGATGATATTCATGTACTATGCTTGCCCTAAGTATTTCTTCTGTATAATCTTTATTATAAAGAACAATAATCTTTCCTGAACCTACAGTGACCATTACGGGTAAATTTGCATTTGTAGAGGGGAACACACAAACTGTTGTTTCTTTTTCTGCTGGTATAATATTTGATGATTTTATTAATGCTTCCTTAATGATTTTTTCTGTTTCCTCTTCATCTATTTTTTCATTTACTTTTACGATTTCAGAGAGATTTATTGGCACTTCTTTCAAAAAAGAATCTGCCATATGTATATGTTCAGCATCCGCAAAACAATCATTGTATACAGGCTCAATAATTTCTTTTTGATAAATTTCTATCGCTGAAGCATCTGGGTTGCTTTCGAGCTTATCTATATAAGAATTAAATAGTTTATAAGCATTTATTATTTTATATTTTTGTTCTGTTTCAGGATGTTTGAATGCGACAACAATATTATCATTAGACGAATCAGGACTATTAGTTGTAGCATTCGTATCTTTCTTTTCACAGGAAATTAAGAACATAAACGAAAGTAAACATAAGAAGAACACAGTATAATTTATTTTTTTCTTCAATAATCCTCCTCCTCTTTGACTTATGTCTTTGTAACTATAAGACTCTTAAGATATTTTCTAATAATTCTATGTTACACCAATTAAATTGGAATATGAGTGTTAAAATGGATTTTTTACACAATTACATCAAAGCTATAAACACACATAAATTTGATGTAGTTAAGAAGGTACTTCATCCAGAAGCTGTTTATTTCTTTTCTGATCAAACATGTACGACTCTGGCAGAAATTCAAGCATATTTTGAAAATGCTTGGTCTCTTGTTAAAGACGAAAATTTTGAAGCATGAGATGTCAACTGGCTTCCCTTAAGTACTTCCATCAAAAGAATAACGTCCTGCCAATTTATCAAAAATGTGAAACCAAGTTAAACAAAAGATCCACTTGAGAATATTATAAAAAATCAATTCAAACTTATCGTCTTCCCAATTAAAATCTGTCCCACAAAGGGAAGTTCTCCATTTATAACTGCATTGATAGTTTCTTCCGTCATTTCTGCACCATCTTTACTGGCTGCCACTATCGCAACTCCAGAAGTGCTACTATCAGCCGATATTTTTACTACCCCTACTTCGGAAATGAGAGCCTCTTGAATATATGATGGGAAAACCAACGTGAAATAATAATCTTCATCCGTATAATTATTAATTTCAAATTGAAATTCCAGTTGTAGTCTGTCATCAGATTCAGTCACTTTGCTCTCAGTTTTCATTATTTCATATGGTTCTTCTACACTACAGGCTGTAAGAACAAAACTAATAAAAAGAGTTAAAGCAATTAAGAGGTATTTTCGCAATATACTTCCTCCTTAATAGGTTATCTTTCTTTAGACTTTTTTGTTCTAAATTTAATACCGACAACAATAAGGAAAATTACTGCAGCCAAAATAATAGAGCTAGTACTGGAAAAGATATTCATTATATGGAAGGGGGCTTTATGAACATACACAGCCTTTCCCCACTGGTTTTCTTCTTTCACTGCAATCTCTGAGGAAGGAGATGTACCTTTTATTTCATAATATTCTGTTCCTTTTAGATAGTAATTTGAAGCATCTCCGTAGTAATTCCCATTCATATCGTCAGGCTTCGTTCTCACTTCACCAATTTTCTTACCAATTTCACTATCTTCAATAATTACTTCTCGCTTGACCTCATAAACCTTCCCTTTCCAGACAACAAATGGATATGCCCAAGATAAAGCTTGAACAGACGAAGAAATTAATAATATAAACAAAGTGAATAGCAACGTTAGTTTCTTCATGAATACCCCCGTCCTCCAGCAATAATAATGAGAATCTAACTTTATCAACTATTATTTTCTTCCTATATACAGGAAATGCTGGCTTGTTCCAATTAGATTCGTGTCTTGGCTTAGTGCATAGCCAAGTTCAAGCCACCTTTTAATATCTTCTTCTGGTAATGACAAAATTTCTTTCTCTTTACTTCCAAGAATATTTTCCACTCCAGCGAAAACCAATTGCTCTAACCCAAAATTTTGCATTGATTTTTGTGCTTCTTCTATTCCAGTAAAGTAAGCTGTTGTAAAGCCTGAGTCACCATTGTTTTTCCCATCTTCCAAATAACCTAGTATTTTTTCCGTCTCTTCTTCATTAAGCCTTAAATAGGATAAGGCATCTTGGATTGGTGCATATTTAGAAATAAAAGCTGCAATGATAATGCCATCAGCTTTAAGGAGTTTCAATGCTTCCTCCAAAGCTTTTCGTCTATCTGCCTCATTAATCAAATGATAAAGTGGTCCCATCAATAAAACCACATCATATTTTTTCTTATGGGAGCCAAGTTCCAAAGCATTCCCTTTTATGTACCCATCTAAATGGATCCCTAATTTTTTTGATTTTTCTTTTGCAACTTCAATATTATGTTGTGATAGATCGAGAAGGGTAACTTTATGACCTTTTCCCGCTAAATAAAAGGCATATCTTCCTGGTCCGCCGCCAATATCAAAAATCTCAAGCGCTTTCCCTGTTATGTAGTTATCTAAATAACGTTTTGTAATTTCGAATTCAATTCTATGCCTTTCTAACCTTGACCACTCATCATAGTCATTATCATACCAATTCTCTATTTCTTTCATCGTAAAGACCCTCCACTAAATTAAAGTTTCCAAAATTTTAGCAACGCCGTCGTTATCATTTGTATCAGTAACTTCTTTAGCCAATTCCTTTAACTCTTTAATTGCATTTCCCATTGCAACGGGATAGCCGCATACCTTGAATAATCCTATATCATTAAAATCATCACCAAATACAACCATATCTTTAAGGGATATACCAAGTTTTTCAGACACTAAAGAAACTGCATATTCTTTCGAAATATTTAATTGCATAATTTGAGTTAATTTATTTGAATCTGTCGTGATCATATTTACTTTATTACCGAATTTTTCAACAAGTGATGGAATTGAATTTAAATGCGACACTAAAATTTTAGTCGGATGTATTTCTTTAAATTGCGCTAAATTAAGTCTTGTAGGATTGCTTGTATTTGTCATAAATGTTGTGTAATCAAGATCGTTAAGGCTGTACCAATTATCTTTTACTTCAATAGATAACCAATGATTAGGCTCTGTTTCTATTAAGTAATCGATTATCTCCGAACTCACGCTTGATTCAATTGAAAAATGGTGTTTAATCTTTAATTTTTCACTGACAATCATAGCTCCGTTATAATAAATCATCACAGCAGATAATTTAATTTCTTCAGGCAATAGATTTTTTACTGTTCTAGGCGGCCGAGCAGTAGCAATAATTACAGGAATACCTGCCTTTTCTAGTCTTTTTATTGCTGCTATATTTCTATTACTTACTTTTTTGTTCGAATCAAGTAAAGTGCCATCTAAATCTAAAATTACTGCCTTCATTTGAGGTCTCCTTTTTTTAAGCAATTCAATATTCTTTCACATAGCAGTAGCAGTCATGAACTCTATTAAACCTTTCTCTTATCTTTTCCTTTTCATTTCCAACATAATGTGCAAAAGCTTGAACGGGATATAATTTAGAAATTTCACACTGAAAAACCCCGTTCAATTCTTCGCCACCGTCAATAAATACTTGTAAATAAGAATCGACTTTTTCAAAACCATTTGTCTCATACCAGTTATTTACCCACTTATCATCTCGCGTCCAAGCCTCAAGGCGATTCAAGCCCTTTTCGATCGACAGCTTTTCAGCTTCTAGTAAAAGTTTATTGCCGATTCCTCTTCTACGAAAATCTGGATGTACAGCAATATGCCAGATCATCCCACCGAGTCCCTTTCCTCTTGAGCAAACTGTTCCCTCATTTTCTTCATATTCAATATCTAATAAGCCAACAATTTGATTATCAATGACTGCCACTAATTCTATTGATGGATTTTCATAGATATCTTTTTCCTTTAGCACATTATCGTAATAGGCAGTGTCCAAAAATGAAAAAGTTCGACATATTACCCACCCTCTTTCATCTTCTGGCCTATATTCTCGAATTTCCATCTATTCATATCTCCTTTTATAAATGCTTTTTACTAAAGCTTCTTTATAATCCGTGTACTCATTTATTCCTGTCGAATGGTTTTTTAGAAACTCTTTTTTAAAATTTGAATTTCCCTAACATTTTCATTCAGATTTAAGTAGTCTCTAAAGAAAAGTAAGTTTTTCCAAAGCTCTTTTTCGTATTCAACACATTACTTTTTTATCCTATATCCATATAATTATCCACCTACCATCTTCCACTTATGTTAAATTTTCCTTTTATCACATAAATCCTTCTACTATAATATTTTGATAAAAAATAGCGTTCCTGCTTATTTTAGGAACGCTATTTATTTGATAAAATTTACAGATTCTTTTTAAGCATTTGTTGCAAATACTCTTCTGACTTTCCTTTTGGGATACTAAGGCTTTCCCAATCATTGCTTTTTATTAATTTTCCAATATAAACAATTTGCCCGATATGGTATGCATAATGAGCCATCTGTCTCTCTATTGCTTCTATAACGGAATGGCTTTCCCCGCGGATAGCTACTTTTTTCAATAAATCCTTTTCATCTAAATCACTTAACGTTTCAAAGAGGATGCCCCATCCAGTTTCCCAAACTTCAATTAATTCTTGCATAGAGGATATATCACCCACAAATTCCTGTTCACGATTCCTATATGGCTTCTCTCCATCAGAGTTTAAAAAATCAGTCCATCTTGACACCATATTTCCGCCTACATGCTTAACAATTATGGCAATACTGTTCGACTCCTCATTAAACGCCCAATGAATATCTTCTTCTGATAATTGCTTTATTGTCTTATCTCCAAGATGTTTAACACTATTAAAACGTTCTTTTACAATTCTTAAATACTCTGTTTCAACCCTCATTACCATCCCCACTTTCATAATTATTTCTAAATCACATTTTTTTTTAAAAAAATCGCTATCTAATAAGATGTCCCTAATAAGATTTTCAGTTACCTTTTTCCAGATTATATCATCGATTTACGAGAATATTTTTTCATTCTATAGCTTTGGAGCAGCTTTTACGGTTTCTCCTTTAAAAGGTTGCTACATTTTTTAGACTTAGAGCAACTTTTGTGATTTCTCTTTTCTAATGTTGCTGCATTCTTTAGAATTAGAACATCTTTTGCGGTGACCCTTTTCTAATGTTGCTGCATTCCTTTGCATTAGAGCAACTTTCGCGAATAAGCAAGCAACTTTGAACATTCTTTTTAAACAAGAAAAGAGGATGTTCCAAAAAAACCAACTTTTGGGACATCCTCCTTTTCATAGACTTATACTTTTTGATAATAATCCTGAGCATGATAGGACTTAAAGCCGCATGATTCATAAAGCCTTAATGCATTTGCATTTTTTGCTTCCACTTCTAGAAAAATCGAAAATCCATCCTTATGTTCTTTTTTAATCACATTGGATAATGTTTTTCGCCCAATTCCTTTACCCTGAAACTGTGGGAGAACAGCAAATCCATATATCCATGCTTCGCCATCTGAATGATCGACCCGCATTTTTCCTACTGACATCCCGTCTGACTCAATTACATAAAACTGTTCCGTGTTCTCGTCTTTGATTCTGACATTATAATCACGGGCACCATTCTCTTCAAAACCAAAACATTTTACATCCAATTGTATTTCTAACTCTAAGTCATTAGGAGTAGAAGGTCTTAAAGTAACATCATGATGATCGTGTAGCTCCTTTTCTTCCCACTTCATTTGATATTCTGTAAATGAATAAGAGCAAGAAATTGTTTGTAAAAAAGCTTTCCCTGATTCTGAGTTTGTTGGCGTATTTAAGAGAATTTGCTGTATATTTCGATCCTTTATAACTTTTTCAGCATCGCTCCATAATTTCGTAAATAGTCCTTTTCTACGATAATTCGGTGCAACCATTCCACAAACTTCCATTTTATTTCCGAAGCCATATAGACCAAGAAACCCGACTAGCTCCCCATCCTCATAATGGAAAAAATCATACGGTTCATCTTCTTTGCGCGATTGCAGCATATCCCAGTTTAATTTTAATTGAAAGTCCTCACCATCTTCACATATGTGCTGAAGTTCCTTAATATCTGATAACTGTTTTGTAGATAACAAATTTACTCCTCCAAAATAATTCGTTTACATGAACTAATTCAATATTTTTCTTAAAATACCTGCTTTTAAAACTTCCTTTTATGTTAATTCTAATTATTTAGATATCAGCTCCTCTGAAAATGTTTCTTTCAAGAATTCAAGTGTCTTTTCATATAAATGCGGTTGAATTTCCGAATGTGTAAGGTTTTCTGGAAGCTTATCGCTTAATCTTAATTCACCAATTTCCGAATTAGGTAATTCCCCGATTTCGATAATATTCGCAATGAATAATCTCCCAAATTGCTTGTTAACTAGATTATCTGCTGAATAGTCACAGATTGGGGTTAGTTCAAAAGTTTTCGCACCTGTTTCTTCGAATAACTCACGCTTAGCCGCGGCAGTAATGCTTTCTCCTCGTTCTCTGTGCCCACCTGGAATTTCCCAAGATTTCCTTTCCCTATGCCTAACATAGACCCATTTTCCCTGATAAATCGCACTTATAACAGCAAATTTCAGTTCAGAATCCTCTACAGTACCGATTTCGTAAAAATCTATTTTCATTATTTATTCACCTACATCCTTTTTAGCTTTTCTAAAAACGCCAATGCCTGTTCCGTTGATTCGACAAAAACTTTCATTACTCTATTTGAAAACAGCTTCGAAATCATTCGATCAACCTCAGTTCCCCACAACTGGATTCGCAATTGCACCCATGAATAAGATCGTATTCGTTCTATCATCTGAAATCGTGAAAAAAAATGGTCGGTTCACTTCCATATAGAATGGTGGATCAATTGGAGCAGACGTTTTTTCCATTTGAATTGATGTTACTGCTGCTGCTTCAGTTCCTTCTTCATTTACATCAATAAATGTTTTTTGTTTTACAAGGCTGATCCTTAGCGGGTCATTTTCTTCGATTACCTTCGGGAAATTTGCTTCTTTTTCAAATGCGGTTATCATTCCAAGCTTCTTCAATGTTTCATTCAACACGACTTCGTATTCCATCTGAAATTTTGGCAGCAGGATGGTACCTTCTTCATTATGGAATTGTGAGAGCCATTCTTTCCAATTTTCATCTGTGAGTAGATTTTTGAATTCTTCTAAGCTCATATTTTCCTTAGGCAAAAATACCTTCATGCTCATTTCCCCATCACCATATGGAAGAGAAACAGCTTGAAAACGCTCATTCTCCATATAAGGCAATTTTTTATTAAGTTTCATTAGCGGTACTTCTTTTGTCGATCCATTTTCTAAATGAAAGGTTCGTTTTTCTGTATACTTTTTCTCAAATTCATCCTTCCAGCTTCCTTTAAAATAAATAGCATTAATAAGGATGGTCACTAAGTCGGGATCTAGTGGACTGTCGATAATTTCTTTGATTTTATTATTCGTTGACTTCTTAACCCAATCATTAATCATTTTCTGCGACTTGCTATCTGTGAGATCAATTTCTTGGATATTTGCATTAAAATAATCTCGAGTTTTTTGCGCAAAATCAGTCTGAAAATGGAAATCTTTATTTAACCAGATGGAATTCGCAATATTCAGCTGAATTTGTTTGGAATCACTATAGAGCATAGAAATCAAGGATGCATTTGCTTTATTCAATTCGTTCACGTTCATGTCATCGAGATGTAAAACCTTCGCCATTTCCTCCTTCGTCACTCCGTCAGCACCGTTATAAATCATCGATAGTGCCATGAATAAACTAGTTGGAGAAATGAATATGTTGCCATCTGCATTTGCTTCGACATCTGACAGTAGTTCAAATCCTAATTGATTATTACTAGAAGAAATTTTCTTGTAATCATTTTTAC
>JAEWDX010000321.1 GCA_023389895.1 Bacillota bacterium | reverse complement strand
CCTTTTAAGTAGCGCTCAACAGCTTGTAATTTATTTTCGGCAGTTCAATATTTTACCGATTCTATCCAATCGTATTGAAAACTTCAAAATATTTTCTGTATTCCTTCTTTGGGAAGTATTACAAGTAAAGTATTGTTTGGTATTGTAGAATAGAGGTGAGCACAGTATTTGGTATATTATGTACATTTAAAAATGCTAAATTGTATTCAACATGAAAATTATTAAATGTATAAGGTGGTGGTTTGAATGAAGGATAGAATCCCCAAACCTATTATCAACACGATTTTATTGTTACTTTTTCTTGTTGCTTTATGGTTCTTAGGTAATGTTAGCCAACTATTTGCTAGTAAAGAAAATACCGAAAGTGAAATTGGTTATATAGTAATGCATGAAGGAATAGTCTATTTTATTCAAGGAAAGGACGTTCAACAATCAGATATAGAGAGTTTCTCAAGCGAAAATCCCATGTACTCAAATAAATTTGAATTTGAATCAGTTTCAATTTTAATTAATGAATCAAAACTTTCTATGAGAGGAATTAAAAGTGGAGATGAAGTGAGGATTTGGTATTCTGAAATTTTGGAGTCAAATCCAGCAAAAATCAAAGTTATTCGTATAGAAAAACTGTGACCAAAAGTCTGTTATCCTTAAATATAACTTAATTACCATTTATAAGGTTATTCACCAAAACTCGTGGTTGATTTTCTATTAATTCAATAATTTTACATTTTACTATAGAAGAAAAGCGAAAACTTTACGTATCGTAATTGTTGCCTAGACAAACTACGAGAGGAGTTTTCGCTTTGTACGCCAAGTTTATCAAAATGCTATTACCGTTAATGAGTTGTTTTATAAATAAAGTAGATGTATTTTTCGCAAAATATAATATTCGTATTATTTATAACCAAACATCAATATTGACACAATGTCAGGGGATATATTTCTTAAACCTGATTTTTCTATAATACATCTAGTAGCTTTTATTTATCAAAGGAATGAATTTTGTTTCGACTGAACAACTGCATATCCTAATATGTAACCGTCATATCCGTAATAAAAGCTGGTTTTTTATACTCATATACTTTTGTTATTTCTTTATTATCCAAATCATACTTATAGATACACTGTATTTTTGAAATTATACCGTCAAAACTAACATCTGCTGCATTTTTAGGGATACCTGAAAAATAAATAAATCGCTCATTTTTTGACAATACCGCTAGCCTTCTTTGACCAATCTCTGATAATAGGGGATTTTTACTTTTTTTAATCATTTGATCTGTTAATACAGTAGTTAATGTTTTGTCTGTTAGAGATAATTGATAAATGCCGCTTCCTTTATCTTCATTTATATTTTCCCCTCCAAGAATAACAGAATTCCCATTAGATCCATATGCCATCGAATCAATATGGACGGCTTTTATATTCGTTACCAATTTCATGTCAGAGCCATCTAAATTCATTTCATATATTGAGTAGACAATTTGCTCTAAAGGTACACCAGCATCATTTGCAGCCTTCCTTCTTGCTGTATTCTCTTCCTCAGAGACAAATGCTCCAATAATTTTGTCTTTAGAAGTATCATACATTTCTACAGCACGGTCAGGTTGTTTTGTATCAAATACAATAGAATTCTTCTTTTTCACATCTATTTTTGCAATCTTGGAAACAGGGTATGTTGGCCCTATTATTTCACTGTAGATGGTTTTGCCTTCCTCATCACCAAATCTAGGAATAAGTTGTCCTAAAGTATCATTTGTAACTTGATAAGTTTTTTTATCGTTTCTATCTAATAAATAAATCTCCCAAGGTCCATCACCTTTTGCACTTGTATAGGCAAGATATTGTTTATTGCCTGAAAGTGATGCATGTAACCAAACCTCTTCATTATTAACTAATTCGTTTTCTACATGTTTTTCAGCATTTATCTCCACTACACTACTTTTACCTTCGTTATCAAATACAGAAACAATGAGTTCTTCATTATCATCAACATGTGGTTCATCGACAGGTGGACTGGTATCTTCTTTATTTTGACATCCAAATAAAACTAATATTAACGACAAAATAACAGTAGCACCCATCGTTTTCTTGCATTTACAAACAAATTCATACATTATGCATTTCATCCTTTGCGAAGTTTTTTTAGAAAATTATTATAAAATATCAACTTTCCTGTATCATAAAAATACCGAAAATTTCCTGTATAGGATTTTAATCTATACATCTCAAACACTAACTCACACTATTATTTTAAGCGCTTAGGAAGAAAAATCAATATTCCAGGAAATTTAATACCATTTTTATAAATTTTGTATGCTCCAATCTAGCATTATTTCGGAAGGGGCTATTTTTCTTGCAACCATGCTATTTAATTTAAACATGGTAAACAAGGAGTATAAAATCTTGCAGCATAGAGAGATTGTCAGTAAAGTTAATAAAAAGTGGTTTACTATGAGGATGGCTATCTATGAAGAGCAGATTTATAAGCTATGATTTCATCCCGGCAGTTTAACAAATAGAAAAGAGGTTAAATCATGATACAACTCCATATAGAGAGCAAGAAAAAGCCGGAAATCTATCGAAAGCTTTTGTTACCGGAGGAAAGTAGATTTGATTTATTAGATGAGCTTTTATTGCTAAGCTTTGATTTGGATGATGCGGAATATGTTAATTTTGAAATGGTTAAAAAAGATGGACAGGTATCTGCGAATAAAGAAAAAATATTATTTTTACCTGATAATGACACGGATTTAGATTCAGAGGAGGAGTTGGTCATTAAATGGTTCCGAAAATCTGGTGATGAAGCGATTGGACAGGTTATTGATACCAATGAATTATTTATTATTCGGTTAGATAGCTATGTGCAATTACCAATGGATTCAGAAAAGGCAATTTGTATTGCTGGAGCAGGTGATATTCATACGGGCAAATTAAACAAGATTAATATCGAGGAAATCAATGAACGGATAGCGGCTAGGGAATTGAAAAGAATTATAGATTTTCTAGAAAGTCAGGAACCTGATTACCTTACTCTTTTGGAGCTTGCGAATGATCTAAAAAAATTAAAGCCGTGGGAATACTTAGAGAGCAATGAGATTATTGTGATTGATTATGGAGACATGAATGACAAGGTACTTGTTTCTGTTATGGGAGCTGCTGGTGGAGAGTTTGGATTAATGGTATTTGATCTTGAGCATGGCTATGATAGCTTAGCAAAAATTCTTTATGAGAAAAATTTATCCAGCGATTTTTCCTATAGTTTAAATGCTTTAACTGTTAATTTTGTTGATAGAGATGAGTTAGAACCAGCAGATTATCAGCTTATTAAAGATTGTGGGCTGACATATAGAGGGAAGAAGAATTGGATTCAATTCCGTAGCTATCTAGAGGGAACACATCCTGAAAGAC
>JAEWDX010000264.1 GCA_023389895.1 Bacillota bacterium | reverse complement strand
TAGCAGCAGTCTATAATAAAGACAACTATAACATTGTGAATCATTATACATTTAGCATTTGCGGAGACGGCGATTTAATGGAAGGTGTTTCAGCTGAGGCTGCTTCATTAGCGGGTCACTTAAAGCTTGGAAGATTAGTTGTATTATATGACTCAAATGATATTTCCTTAGATGGCGATTTGCATAAATCATTTTCTGAAAGTGTTGAACAGCGATTTAAAGCTTATGGTTGGCAATATTTACGTGTTGAAGATGGAAATAATCTTGAGGAAATTGCAAAAGCAATTGAAGAAGGAAAGCAGGATGAATCACGTCCAACATTAATTGAAGTGAAAACAGTGATTGGCTATGGTTCTCCGAATAAATCAGGGAAATCAGATTCGCATGGTGCTCCTCTTGGTGCTGAAGAATTGAAATTAACGAAGGAAGCTTATAATTGGACATTTGAAGAAGATTTCCATATTCCGACAGAGGTATATGATCATTTTAAAAAATATGTGGTCGAGAGCGGCGATAAGAAGGAGCAGGAATGGGATGATTTATTTGCCCAATATAAAACGAAGTATCCTGAATTAGCAGAACAATTACAGCTTGCAATTGAAGGGAAGCTTCATAATGGTTGGGATCAGGAGATTCCAGTTTATACGGAAGGAAGCAGTATTGCTAGCCGTGCTGCCTCTGGTGAAGTATTGAATGCGATCGCGAAAAATCTGCCGGCATTTCTTGGGGGTTCAGCCGATTTAGCAGGCTCTAATAAGACAACGATTAAAGGATCTGGTGATTTCTCTTTTGAATCATATGATGGTCGGAATATTTGGTTCGGCGTTAGAGAATTTGCAATGGGTGCGGCATTAAATGGAATGTCCTTACATGGTGGACTTAAAGTTTATGGTGGAACATTCTTTGTATTCTCAGATTATCTCCGCCCAGCTATTCGACTTGCTGCATTAATGAAGCAACCGGTCACATATGTGTTTACACATGATAGTATTGCGGTCGGAGAAGATGGTCCAACTCATGAGCCGATTGAACAATTAGCTGCATTGCGTGCAATGCCAAATCTATCCGTTATTCGTCCGGCAGATGGAAATGAAACTGCTGCAGCATGGAAGCTCGCAATTGAATCAACTGATCAGCCAACAGCACTAGTGTTGACTCGTCAAAACTTACCGACATTAAACGGAACAAGTGAAACAGCTTATGAAGGTGTTAAAAAAGGTGGCTATGTCGTTTCCCCAGCAAACAAGGAAAAGGCAGATGTATTGTTAATCGCAGCTGGTTCAGAGGTTAGTTTAGCAATAGAAGCACAAAAAGTATTAGAAAGTGAAGGGATTCTTGCTTCAGTTGTGAGTATGCCTTCATGGGATCGATTTGAACACCAAACGAAGGACTATAAAAATAGTGTCATTCCAAAGGATGTTAAGAAAAGATTAGCGATTGAGATGGGTGCTTCATTAGGTTGGCACCGTTATGCTGGAGACGAGGGAGATGTATTAGCAATCGATCAATTCGGTGCATCTGCTCCTGGTGAGAAAGTGATGGAGGAATATGGGTTCACCGTCACAAATGTTGTTGCTCGCGTGAAAGCTCTATTATAAAATTTTTCATCATTAGAAGAAGAGAGGAGAGTCTTTCTTCTTCTTTTGTTTTTTCTTATCAACTTAATTCCTCATTTTCCTTTGAAGTTCGACAAAACAAGTGAAAGTTTTTTCCATGAATATACAATTAACTGTTTGAAAATTATGTATTATAGTAAGAAAGGGATTGTCCTATTTCAAAGGAGAGATTTGGATGAGAGCCTATCAACTATACTTAATTGAAGATGAGTTTGCAACTCACTATTTTGGAAGAGAATGGATGTTTTTTCAATTGTTTCAGGAACATGAGTACTTTTCAGGAGAGTTGAAAACGATTATTGGAAAGCAAATTCAATTTATTACGAAAGAGATCCCAAGTTTTAGGCTGCATCAATATATAAAGGAACAAGTGCGTCTGGATAAAGATTTTCAAATGAAAAATGATGCTTATTATTTAAAAATTGGGAAGAATAGCAAAGCGAAGCTTGAAATATTCGACCGTTCTATCAAGCTTTTTGCTAGTGGGAACTATGAAGCAGAAACAACTTTTTTTGAAATATTACGCAAGAATGAAGCTTCTTTTTTGGCGATTGACCTTGAGCACGAGCGCTATGGGTGGCTAAAGCCAATAAAAGAATTTTCATCAAAAAAATATGTGGGAAATCAGCAAGCAAATATTGTATAATAGCCTTTGGTCTAGTACACTGAATGATAGACAACATGAAGGAGGAAAATAAATGGACTGGTGGGGGTATTTACTAATCGTTGTAGCTTTGCTTGTAGGAGCTGCACTAGGATTTTTCATTGCTCGTAAATATATGATGAGCTATTTAAAGAAAAATCCGCCGATCAATGAGCAAATGTTAAAAATGATGATGATGCAAATGGGCATGAAGCCATCGCAAAAGAAAATTAATCAAATGATGAACGCCATGAATAAGGAAACAAAATAATGAATACAAGCAAAACCCTGATAGATGAAAGTTTGTCACTTGATTGATACCTAGTTTGATGATGAAATTATCCTAGCTAAATGGAAGGATGAATAGTGAATCCTCCTCCGGAAATTTCGTTTAAAATGGGTGTCACTTTCTTATTTGCAACAAAAAACCACTTTTTCTGCTGAATCCTTCAACAGAAAAAGTGGTTTTTTTACCCTTGAATTAGTTTTGGCGATTTAAAGGATAATGTTTAAAGATTTTGCGTAAAACGAATAGCTTTTCCGATAATACGTGGAGGATTATCTTCTATTACGATAATTGGTTCATGTTCGGGGTTGTCTGGCATTAGAAGTATCGTTTCTCTTTGCTTGCGTACTCTTTTTAAGGTTGCTTCAGACTCACCGTTTACGAGAACGGCTGCGATCTCACCATACTCGACTTCACTTTGTTCGCGAATAAGTACAAGTGAACCATCTGGTATTGTTGGTTCCATTGAATTTCCTTTTGCCTCTAAGTAAATCAAATTTCCGCTTGGTAATTGATCAGGAGACTCATAGCGATAACCGCGATAATTTTCATCTGCATGAATTGGATCACCACAAGCAATTGTTCCAAGGATCGGGACTCGTACCATTTGAGGAAATTCTGAATATAGACTTAAGGGGGATTCTTCCGTTAATGCAGACCTTGACACACCAAAATAATCAGCTAGCATTTGAATCTTATCAATTCTTGGGTAGGTTTTTGCTTTGAGCCAATTTGACATTGTCATTTCTGGTATATTTAAATCCTTTGCAAGGTCAGTTTGTGTTACCCCTCTTTGAGTAATATACTTTCGCAAATTTTTAGCCATAATATTTTTAAGTTTTTGCGTATCTATCATACTTATCGCCTCGCTTTCAATTATAACCTTACCGTTTTTCGGTACTGTTGTAAATAGATAAATACTTTTAAAAGGTAAACTATTGATACTAACTTTAAAAGGTAGTATAGTAGAGGCAAAGCTTTCGAAAGGAGGTAGAAGCATGTTTCAAATTACGCTTGTAGCAGCTCGGGTAAATGCAGGTTTAAAGCAAGAGGTAGCTGCTCAAAAGATAGGAGTTACTGCTAAAACACTTAGAAATTACGAGCGTGGAGTCACGATGATACCAAGCCAGCTTTTAAGGAAGGCAGCAGAATTATATGAAATTCCATCTGACTATATTCGCTTACCTGCTATTGATGATGGGGAACATGATGAAGAAGAATTTCTTTCACACCCCACTACCTTTTAAAGTTATTGGTGTGATGATAGAGAATAAAGAGAGGGGTTATATGAATAGGCAAATTCACAAGAGCTTGTAATTAACTACAAAATTGCGATATTAATAAGTTAAGTGTAAAGATGAAAGTGATTAACATGCTCATGATTACGTTAGATCAATTAGACAAACAAATTATCGAATGTAAAGGATGATGATGAAATTGGAAATCTACAAAATGCTATTAAATTATGTTGCTGATGCAGATCTACATACAAAGCATAGTAATATTGACTACTCTACTAATGTACGTGAAATTGTAACAGTTGAGTATATGATTGAAAATTCCAACTATAGAATTTTGCAGAAGGTGGTATAGGCTGAATAGACGTTCGAAAAAAAGTTTTTCCAAATAATTCATCGTTTATAGTCAATATTGTTTTTCTAAAATGTTTTGAAGTGATATATTCAAAAAGTTTAATCCACTAGTACATAACTTCATGATCTGCCTCTCTTGATTTCGCAGTGACTTTTACGTTTTTATATTTTATTTGATGTTCTGATCACAGCGTCCATTTTCTGTTCTAAATTTGATTTCATCATGAGAAATTTAATCCACTTACTAATTAGAGCAGCTTCCCGTAAATAGATTATATAATTTTAATACGAATTAAATTTAAGCGGCTTCTAGCCCTATACCCCATAGGACTGAGGCCGTTTCGTTTTTATAAGTTATTTCCATCCCCGAAATATTAATCTTTCTCAAAATTCAAATCTTTGCTAAAATAAATGCTATGTACAAATCTCGGGGGGCAGACAATGAAAGTATTTATAGATTTATTTTGGTTTTTTAAACAGGAGAAGAAGGCGTATCTTATTGGGATAGCAATGCTGTTATTCGTTGCCATGCTGCAATTAATTCCTCCAAAAATCATTGGGATTATCGTTGATGAAATTTCAATGTCTACATTAACTAGTAAGAAAATTACGTTTCTTTTAGCAGCCTTAATCATGACAGCAGTTCTCATGTATCTCTTTCGCTTTTTTTGGCGAAAAATGATCTTCGGTTCTGCTGTAAAGCTGGCGAACCAATTACGAAGGGAGTTGTTTCATCATTTTACGAAAATGTCACAATCTTTCTATCAAAGAAAACGTGTCGGTGATCTAATGGCACATGCGACAAATGATTTGCAAGCAATTCAGCAAACAGCTGGCTTAGGGGTGCTCACCTTCGTTGATTCATTAGCGACTGGCGGTTTTGTCATCATTGCAATGGCAACGACAATCAGCTGGAAGCTCACGCTTATTTGTTTAATCCCATTGCCAATTATGGCGATATTGACCAATTTGTATGGCTCGATGCTTCATAAACGATTTCACAAGGCTCAACAAGCATTTTCCTCATTGAATGATAAGACACAGGAAAGTGTAACGGGCATTAAAGTTATTAAAACATTTGGACAAGAGAAAGAAGATGTTGAAGATTTTCGTAAGCTTTCTCAAGAGGTAGTTGAAAAAAACATCGCTGTTTCGAAAGTAGATGCATTATTTGATCCGACGATTTCATTAATTATTGGGATTTCTTTTTTCCTCTCATTAGCGTTCGGCTCTAAATTTGTTTTAAATCATGAATTAACAATTGGGGAACTTGTTTCCTTTACAACATATTTAGGTCTACTTATTTGGCCGATGCTTGCCTTTGGAATGCTATTCAATATTATCGAGAGAGGACGCGCATCAAATGATCGCGTGAAGACGCTTTTACGGGAGAAATCGGAAATTATTGATGACATAGATGCAATTTGTGAAATCCCAAGTGGGGATCTTACCTTTACAATCGATCACTTTACTTATCCAGAAGAACAGCGACCTGTCTTAAAAGATATTCGCTTTACATTAAATGGAGGCGAAACTTTAGGGATTGTTGGAAAGACAGGGGCCGGTAAGACGACATTATTGAAATTGCTGACTAGAGAATTTGATGCAAAAGGAATAGAAATTGCTGGCCAGCCATTACAAAAATATAAAATCGAGAAATTGCTTGAAGCAATCGGCTATGTTCCACAAGAACATTTTTTATTTTCGGCAACGGTTAAGGAAAATATCGCCTTCACGAACCCGGATGCCTCAATCGAAAGCATCTATCAAGCAGCGAAATTAGCGAATATACATGATGACATCCTGCAATTTACTGATGGGTATGATACGGTCGTAGGAGAACGTGGGGTGTCGTTATCAGGTGGACAAAAGCAGCGGATTTCAATCGTAAGAGCGTTAATGATGGATCCTGAAATTTTACTGCTTGATGACTCGCTTTCAGCAGTTGATGCGAAAACAGAGGAAATGATTTTAACTGCTTTGCGTGAGAATCGCAAAGGGAAAACGACGATCATTTCTGCGCATCGCTTAAGTGCAATTGAGCATGCTGATTTAATTATCGTGCTTGATGAAGGGAAAATCGTTCAGAATGGAACTCATGAGCAGTTGATGAAGGAAGAAGATGGTTGGTACAAAGAAATGTACTTACATCAGCAACTTGAACAGCTTGTCGAGCATGGAGGTTAGAAAATGGATGAAAGTCAAATCAAGAACGGGAAGGAACAGCGAAATGTTCTTTTTCGCCTCTTATCCTATACGAAACCACATAAGAAAACGATTATTCTTGCCTTTATTTTACTTTTATTCGCAACAATCGGAGAAATTCTCGGACCGATTATGATAAAAATTTTCATTGATGATTATTTAACACCGAGAAATCTCGTCTTTAAACCGATTTTTACACTTGCTTCTGTCTATATTGGCATTCAATTGCTCAAAGTACTAGTTTCCTATTTTCAGCTGCTGAAATTTCAAGAAATTGCGCTGAAAATTATTCAGCAGCTTCGGGTTGATGTTTATTCGAAAGTGCAGCAATTGGGGTTAAAATATTTCGATAAGACACCAGCAGGCAGCATTGTCTCAAGGGTAACAAATGATACGGAAGCAATTAAGGAAATGTTCGTCACTGTCCTTGTATCGGTTATCCAGGGCAGCGTTTTATTAGTTGGAATTTTTATCGCTATGTTTAGCTTAAATGCAAAAATGGCGCTTGTGTGCTTATTGACGATGCCGCTTATTTTATTGATTATGACGATCTATCGAAAATATAGTTCAGTTTTTTATCATGATATGCGTGAGCGACTAAGTCAGTTAAATGCAAAGCTTGCAGAATCATTACAAGGAATGGGGATTCCAAGTTTTTCGCCAGGAGAAGCGGTTTCGAAAGGAATTTGGGGAGATAAATGAGTTTCATTATAAAGCAGGGATGAAAAATATTAAGATCGATGCCTTACTTTTAGGTCCAGCCATCGATTTAATTTATTTTATTGCACTTGTTCTCGTTTTAGGTTATTTCGGGATTCTTTCTTTTAATAGTAATAGTCCAATAGAAATTGGGGTTTTATATGCATTTGTCAATTATATAAATCGCTTATTTGAGCCGATTGGGCAAATGATGCAAAGGCTATCCTTATACCAGCAAGCGATTGTTGCTGCTACGAGAGTTTTTCAGCTACTTGATCAAACGGAGCTTGCGCCAACGCAAATTGTAGATGACCGAAATAAAATTGGCAACGGAGAAATTGAATTTTGCAATGTGAGCTTTTCATATGATGGCAAGCGCGATGTATTAAAAAATATATCCTTTACCGCAAAGCAAGGTGAAACAGTAGCGCTTGTGGGACATACTGGTAGTGGGAAAAGCTCGATTATTAACTTGATGATGCGATTTTATGAATTTGAGAGAGGTGAGATTTTGATTGATGGCATATCGATCAAAAATTTCTCCGAAGCTGAATTAAGAAAGAAGATGGGCTTAGTACTACAGGATCCATTTTTATTTTACGGATCAGTAGAGGATAATATTCGCCTTTATAACGAAACCTTAACAAAGGAAGAAGTTGAAGCAGCGGCACAATTTGTGCAAGCTCACACGTTTATAGAAAAATTACCTGAACGCTATCATGACCAAGTTGTTGAACGAGGAGCAACGTTTTCAAGTGGTCAGCGTCAGCTCATTGCATTTGCGCGAACGATTGCGACGAATCCGCAAATTCTTGTACTTGATGAGGCCACTGCAAATATCGATACGGAAACGGAAGAAGCGATTCAATTTGCATTAGCGAAAATGCGCAAGGGAAGAACAACGATTGCGATTGCTCATCGACTTTCGACGATTCAAGATGCGGAGCAAATTTTAGTTTTGCATAAGGGGGAAATTGTTGAAAGAGGTAGCCATCAAGAGCTTTTAGCTAAGCAGGGCCTCTATCACAAAATGTATTTGCTTCAGAATAGCTCTATCGAAAAGCCTCAACCAGTTCGAATATGTTAAAAAGTAAGGATCAAGCGATAAAAATCTTTTATATAGTTTGAAAACCTGCTTCGGATTTGCTATCCGAAGCAGGTTTCAATGAATTAGTTTATTTGGAACTTTTTTTAGAAAAACTCGATCGTACTCATTCAAAAGTTTATCGAGGTCTTGGCTATACTTAATTGCCAGGCTAGAGCTAACCCCATATTTTTTGGCCACTCGAATTAATTCAAATCTCTTCTGTTCGATTAAACTAATCAATTCTTGTTTTGACATGGCGCTTTGCCCCTTCAGCTTAATTAAAAGTTAAGTTAAATAACATATTTTTACAAATATATTCTTGTGAAAATATGATTGAATACTACAATTTTTGTTAATACATGTTCTAGTATAACGAATTATGGGAATTAATTCAAAAGAAATTGCATAAAATCTCTAAGATTTTACAAAAGCTTCAGATTCTCAATTTGTTAAAGTTTAACCGCTTAATTGTTTAGTAAAAAAACGTTTAAAAGATGAAAAAATGATGAAATTTATGCGCTTTATCAT
>JAEWDX010000197.1 GCA_023389895.1 Bacillota bacterium | reverse complement strand
GGCTCGTCCTGTTCCGGTTAATCGATTTTTCTTTAAAAACCCGCGTTTAGCAGGTGTTTTAGTTTCGGTTGCAGGTCCGGTCAGTAATTTAATAATGGCGATTTTCGGCTATATCATCTGGTTTATTTTACTTAAATTCAATGTAGCGGCTGGATTGCCTTCTGCTATTCCAGATTTCTTTAATATTTTTATTCATCTTAATTTAGTGTTGTTTGTCTTTAATTTGCTGCCACTTCCACCATTGGATGGGTATCGAATAATTGCGGATTTAGTACCGGCGGATATTCGTCCAAAGCTAACGCAATATGAGTCTTATGGCACGCTTATCTTTTTAATTTTAGTTATAACACCGCTTAACGAGTATACAATCCGACCGATTTTCCGGACTGTTTTACCAGCACTTTCTAACGGTTTAGGTGATTTCTTTTACCGGATCTTTATGTGATACTTAAATTGATTCTAGGATGTTTCCGCTTTTTGAATAAGGAGGTTTTTTTAAAAATGGAAGAGAATAAGAAGAGAAATATTGGTTTCAATATTATAAAAAGCAACCCTACTGAAGGGCATCGTGGATTTGGAGCGGGCACTTTAAGTCTTGATAATGTTTCACCCGTTATGATTGATGTTGAGGCAGGCGAGGCTTCAATTGAAGTTGGTGCTCTGCATGCTCGCAGTCCTATTGAAAAAGGCATTAAATTTTTACCAAACAAAGAAGAGGTTCCAAATGGGAAGCCCTATTGGCTAGTATGGGTAACGATCGACCGAAAGGAAGACGGACCTTATTATGCTGGAGTTACCGCTTGTGAAATGACGGTTGATCGAGAAATTCGCAGAGGGTATAAATCATTACCAGAGCATGTAAACAAAATGGATAAATCGCTCAAAAGAAACATCATCGTTGAACATATGGATGAAAAATCAAAAAAAATGCTTGTAGCATTTTTACAAAATCATGATGCAGGTATGTGGGAGCGTTCTGTAGCTCAGCTTAAAACAGATTTACAAGCAAATTAACGGAAAAAGCTAATATTTCGTCCGAATTGTGACGGATTATTGACTAAAATTTCAAACTACTTGCCCAAATGAATTTAAATAAGTAAACTTATGACAGTGTGTATACACTGATAGAACTAGGACACAAAAAACCTCAAGACTCTTGAGGTTTTTTGCCTGTATTCAGGATATGTTTGACAATAGTCGTGCTTCTAGCACTAAACAAGGTGTGCCTCTCTTCTAATTGCCCCAATTGAAGAGCTTTTTGTACCAAGGCTTTTTCTTTTGTTCCTCTCCTTTGTTCGGGCCTTCTTTGTCATTTTCGAGATGATCTGTACAATATTCAGTCGGCTCCGTACCAGAAACAAAGTAAGTAAGCCGTTGGATCGGGCATTGTTCTGTGGCGATTTTTCCGTTTTCTGGATTAATGAGTATGCCAACCGTTTCCTTCGGTGCTTTAAATTCTTTGACTGGCTTTCCCTTATGTGCATCCTCCATAAAATGAATCCAAATATTTTTGGCATATGATTTATCAGCAGAAGACGTAATCGCTTTTCCTTTATCATATCCTGTCCATACAGCCGTCACGAGTTGAGGGGTAAATCCGATCATCCAACTGTCAGTATCCGTTGATCCTGATTTTCCTGCATATGGGCGGGTCATATCTTTTATAATTGAGCTTCCCGTTACACTCGTGTAGCCATTTAGCTTCGGATCAAATATGCCCGTCATCATATGTGTTGTCACAAATGCCAATTCCGGTTGTAAAACAGGGAGCGCTTCCTTCCTTTGCTCATAAATGACATCACCATTTGAATTTTCCACACGTTTGATGAGAATAGGATCAACCTTTTTCCCTCCGTTTGCAAGCATGCTATAGGCGTTTGCCATTTCAATTACCCTTACACCAGATGTTCCGAGCGCTAGGGAAGGGACATTGTTCATTTTGGAACGGATTCCAAATGTTTTAACAGTATCGACTAATGCATTCTCTCCTAAAAATAAATGCGTCTTTACGGCATAAATATTATCTGATAGAGCAAGAGCTTGAGCCATTGTGATCTCACCATTAGCATATTGACTATTGAAGTTCTTTGGTGAATAGTCCTGTGCTCCATTCTCAAATCGAAAGGTTGTCGGTTCGCTACGCATCATCGTAGCCGGTGTAAAGCCATGTTCAAGTGCTGTATAGTAAAGGAGAGGCTTTATTGTTGAACCTGGCTGACGAATGGCTTGGACTGCTCGGTTAAATGGGCTTTCCTCATAGTTTTTTCCACCGACCATCGCTGTTACAAAGCCCGTTTTCGGATTCATTGCGATGAAGCCCACTTGAAGATCTGATTGGATAAGATCACTTATTGTTTGCTCCGCTATTTTCTGCTGCTCGATATTAAGGGTTGTATAAATTTTCAAGCCACCTAGAGCAATTGTACGGTCATCCAGCTTTAACTCCGTTTTTAAGGCATGTCTGACAGCATCCTGAAAATAGGGTGCAATCTTTGTTTTGGTATAAAGATGCTTTCCGATAAAAGTTAATGGCTCATCGGCAGCCATTTCAGCACTTTTTTCGTCAATGTATCCGTTCGCGACCATTGATTGTAGAATGAGTTTTTGTCTGTCCTTCGCATTTTCCTGAGAAACAAAAGGGGAATAAATCCCCACTCCTTTCGGGATTCCGGCAAGCAGGGAAGCTTCAGCAAGCGTCAAATCGTGCGCGTTTTTTCCGAAATAAAATTGACTTGCTGCCTCAGCACCATATGCTCCCTGTCCATAATAGATCGTGTTTAAATAGCCTTCTAAAATCACTTGCTTCGAATAATACATTTCTAATCGAATCGTATAAAAGGCTTCTAATAGCTTTCGTTTCCATGTTTTTTCATGGGCTAAAAATAAGTTCCGTGCATATTGCTGGCTGATTGTGCTCGCTCCTTGTACCTTTGCCATTGCTTTCAGATCTGCGAGAATAGCGCCACCAATTCTAGTTAGATCAAACCCATGATGGGAATAAAATCTTTTATCTTCAATGGAAATAGTTGCATCAAGTAAAAACGGGCTGATTTCATCAAGCTTAGCCCAATACCGTTTTTGCTCATTATGACTCTCTCCGATAATCGCGCCATTATCTGCATAGAATAAGGTTGATTGTGGAACAGCGAGCGGAGGGGGGCCGAGCGTTTTTACATATAGCAATAGACCGATGCTCATTATGGCAGTTAAAACAAGCCCAATTAAGCTTAAAAATAAAAAGGCCCGAATGTATTTCTTTGTTCTTCTAAACCTTTGATCGGCTATGAGCTCCATCTATTTCCCCCCTTTAAAGCAAACTTAGAATATATTTTCCTTCTTCCTAGTATTGAAAAAATTTCCTGTTTTTAAACACATTTATTAAGTGGAAATAAATTTTTCTTGTGCACGTTAAGAAAGGATAAGTAGGCAACGTAGAAGCTCCTTCGCCTCTTCAAGCCTTGTCAATCGCCGAGTTTTCTTTACATTTTTGCTAGATTCCACTATACTTTTTCTCATATTTGTATTTTTCAAATAAGAAGAAAATAGCAAAACGCATGAGAAATAGTAAAAGGACTCCTAATAGTTTCCTTAGAGATAAATGGTCACATTAACAGAAGGGATTGATTTAAAAATGAGTGGACTCTGGTTTACTGAAAAGCAAACGGAGAATTTCGGAATTACGATGAAAGTGAAACGGACTTTACATACAGAGCAGACAGATTTTCAAATGCTTGAAATGGTTGAAACAGAAGAATGGGGCAATATGCTTTTACTTGATGGAATGGTTATGACCTCTATCAAGGATGAATTTGTTTACCATGAAATGGTTGCACATATTCCGTTATTTACCCACCCAAATCCAGAAAACATTCTCGTTGTAGGTGGTGGGGACGGCGGTGTTATTCGTGAGGTTTTAAAACATCCAAGCGTGAAAAAAGCAACGCTTGTTGATATTGATGGAAAAGTAATTGAATACTCCAAACAATATCTTCCGGAAATTGCTGGCATGTTAGATGATGCCCGAGTAGATGTGAAAGTAGGCGATGGCTTTATGCATATCGCTGAAAGTGAGAATGAATATGATGTGATTTTGGTTGATTCCACTGAGCCAGTAGGTCCAGCTGTCAACTTATTTACGAAGGGCTTTTATGCGGGAATTGCGAAAGCTTTGAAAGAGGACGGAATTTTCGTTGCTCAATCAGATAATCCGTGGTTTAAAGGAGAACTGATTCGCAACGTCCATAAGGATGTTAAAGAAATTTTTCCGATCACGCGTCTTTATATTGCGAATATCCCTACTTATCCGAGCGGTATGTGGGCATTCACACTTGGCTCTAAAAAATATGATCCATTAGCAGTAAGCGAAGAGCGCTTCCATGATCTTCAAACAAAATATTATACGAAGGAGCTTCACAAAGCCGCATTCGTATTGCCAAAATTTGTCCAAGACTTAGTGAAGTAAACAAGAAAAGTGAAGCTGGACAAAGAAAAGTGAGGGATGATCAGGTTGCGATTTGATGAAGCATATTCAGGGAATGTTTTTATAAAGAGTCATCCGAATTATGATGAAAGTGAAGTGGTTATTTACGGAATGCCGATGGATTGGACGGTTAGTTATCGTCCAGGCTCTCGCTTTGGTCCTACTCGTATTCGTGAAGTATCTATCGGCCTTGAGGAATATAGCCCGTATTTGGATCGGGAATTAGAAGAAATTAATTATTATGATGCAGGTGATATCCCTCTTCCATTTGGAAATGCACAAAAAAGCCTTGATTTAATTGAATCGTTTATTGATAAATTATTGGCAGATGGGAAATTCCCTTTAGGAATGGGTGGGGAGCATTTAGTTTCTTGGCCGGTGATGAAGGCTGTGTATAAGAAATATCCGAATTTAGCGATCATTCATATGGATGCCCATACGGATTTACGTGAGAATTATGAGGGGGAGCCGCTTTCTCATTCCACGCCAATTCGTAAAATTTGTGATTTAATTGGACCGCAAAATGTTTATTCCTTTGGGATTCGTTCAGGAATGAAAGAGGAATTTCAGTGGGCGAAGAATGTCGGGATGCATATTGCGAAATTTGAAGTGCTTGAGCCTTTAAAAGCCGTGCTACCGAATCTTGCAGGTCGTCCAGTTTATGTAACGATTGATATCGATGTGTTAGATCCTGCCCATGCCCCGGGAACGGGAACAGTCGATGCAGGTGGGATCACATCGAAGGAATTATTAGCATCTATCCATGAAATCGCGCATTCTGAGGTACAGGTTGTCGGCTGTGATCTAGTAGAAGTTGCCCCTATTTATGATCCATCAGAACAAACTGCTAACACCGCAAGTAAGCTCATCCGTGAAATGCTGCTTGGCTGGGTGAAATAATCGTTAAATTTCATCGGGAAAAATTAGTCCGAAACGTACTGTTTCTGTAAAAAACAGCATGAAAACAGTTTAAAGTAGTCACTTTAGAAGAGCTTAAAACGTTCTCAAAGTTGGTAGAAGGGGCTGTCTACTTATGGACAGCCCTTTCTTAATGGGATAGTAAATCTTTACAAGCTAGAACCAATCCTCCATTTACACTATAATGAAAGGAAAGGAAGTGGGCGATCGTTGTCAACAATACAAAATGAACAAATAGATGTAAAAATAACTGTAAAAACGGCTATTCGTGATGGAAATCGGAAAGAAACTTTTGAATTAATCACATTTGGTCGATATTATAAAAAAGAAAATGCACGCTATTTACAGTATGATGAGGTTATGGAAGAAGAGCTTCCTCCAGTCAAGACAATCATAAAAATTTCTGATGCAGAGGGTTTAATTTTACGAAATGGCGCAGTCAAAATGAGGCTACCATTTAAAATAAATAAACGGCTTCGTGGCAGCTACACAACACCATATGGTGAATTCGGATTAACGACATCAACAAAAAGAATGCATCATCAATTTCATGAGCAAACAGGTGTCGGTGAGATCGATATTTTATATGATTTAAACATGCAGGGAGCAAGCACGGGTACTTATCATTTAACGATTGATTTTATGAAGGAAAGCTAGGCAATAGGAGGAAAAACAATGAATATCGTGGAACAAATGCAGTCACTTTTAAAAGAAGAAATTAAAGCGGCTGTTTTAAAAGCCAATTTGGCAGCAGAAGAGCAAATACCTGACGTGATTTTAGAAACTCCAAAGGAAAAGGCCCATGGTGACTAATCAACAAATATGGCGATGCAGCTTGCTCGTGTTGCAAAAAAAGCGCCGAGAATGATTGCAGAGGAGCTGATGGCTAATTTCGATCGCAATAAAGCGTCAATAGAGAAAATAGAAATAGCAGGCCCTGGCTTTATCAATTTCTATATGAATAATCAATATTTAACGGGCTTAATTCCAACAATTCTTGAAGCAGGCGAAAAATATGGAGAAACAAACGTTGGTGGAAAACAAAAAATCCAAGTAGAATTTGTCTCAGCTAATCCGACTGGTGATCTTCACCTCGGTCATGCACGGGGTGCAGCAGTTGGCGATTCACTGTGTAATATTCTAGAAAAGGCAGGCTATGACGTATCCCGTGAATATTATATAAATGATGCTGGCAATCAAATTAATAATCTGGCAATTTCAGTGGAAGCCCGTTATTTCCAAGCATTAGGGCTAGAGCGTGACATGCCAGAAGATGGCTATCATGGTCAAGATATTATCAAGATTGGCAAGCAGCTTGCAGAAGAATTTGGCGATAAATATATCCATATGGATGAAAAAGAGCGCTTTGATTTTTTTCGTGAATATGGCTTAAAAATTGAAATGGCAAAGCTGAAAACGGATTTAGAAGAATTCCGTGTCCCGTTCGATGTATGGTATTCGGAAACATCCTTGTACAATAATGGTAAAATTGATACGGCTTTGCAAGCATTAAAAGATCATGGTCATATTTATGAGGAAGACGGAGCTACTTGGTTCCGCTCGACAACACTTGGTGATGATAAGAATCGCGTCTTAATTAAAAATGATGGCTCTTATACGTATTTAACACCAGATATTGCTTACCATAAAGACAAGCTGGAGCGTGGTTTTGAAAAGCTGATCAATATTTGGGGTGCTGATCACCATGGCTATATACCACGGATGAAAGCGGCAATCGAGGCTCTTGGTTATGGGCGAGACGCACTTGAAGTGGAGATTATTCAGCTCGTTCATTTGTATAAAAACGGTGAAAAAATGAAGATGAGTAAGCGGACAGGAAAAGCTGTGACGATGCGTGACCTTGTCGAGGAAGTAGGATTAGATGCAACTCGTTACTTCTTTGCGATGAGAAGTGCTGATACACATCTTGACTTTGATCTTGATTTAGCTGTTTCGGAATCAAATGAAAACCCAGTCTACTATGCTCAATATGCTTATGCGCGGATCTCAAGCATCCTTCGTCAAGGAGAAGAACAAGGACTAACACCGAATAGCAGCGTCGATTTTGCGCTTATTGCGGCTGAAAAGGAAATCGAAGTGTTGAAGAAGCTAGGGGAATTCCCGCAGGCTGTAGTTGAAGCAGCACAAAAACGCTTGCCACACCGAATTACGAATTATATTTTTGAACTGGCATCCACCTTCCATAGCTTTTACAATGCAGAGAAGGTATTGGATTCAGAGCATCAAGAAAGAACAATGGCACGCCTTGGTTTAATTAAGGCTGTCCAAATTACATTGAAAAATGCCCTTACACTAATTGGTGTTTCAGCACCTGAGAAAATGTAAGCAAGGCTAAATATCGCAATCAAGATCCAAAGTTATCGACTGCATAGTCAATAAATAAAAACTGATACTCGCATCATTTTAAAATTTGCGGTATCAGTTTTTTGTATTCTTTTACAGAAAAGGTGCTGCTAAATGAGCGATAAATTCCTTGCATGTATGGAAAAAGTTCGGATGCTTTAGATCATCAAGCGATAATCGTTTAGAATCAAGGAGATCCTTATGGATAATCTTTAGCATTTTTTTCACAAATTCGGGGTCATGTATATAACAATTAATTTCACAATTTAAAAACAGACTTCGTCGATCAAAATTAGCGGTTCCGATATCGCAAATTTTATCATCAATAATAAGGGTTTTTGCATGATAGAAACCATTTGAAAATTGATAAACCTCCGCTCCTTGTGCAAGAAGAGTTCTTAAAGAAGGGAAGGAGGCTTCTTTCACAAGAATATGATCGGCTGTATTTGGCACGAGAATAGCTAGTGAAACCCCTCGATTTAATGCAGAGATTAATTCAGCCATTAATCTTTTACTCGGAATAAAATACGGTGTCCCAATCAAAATCCGACTTTTCGCCTGGCGGATTAGAGCGGAAAATGTATTTTCTAGAAATGGCCCCCTAGAAGGAATGATTTGATGTTGCACATGTCCTTTTGATAGAGCAGGAAAATAGGTTGGATTCTTCAATAAGTTTATCTTCGTCGCTTCTTCCCAATCCTCTAAAAACTGCTGCTGTAATGCAACGACGCCTTCCCCTGTTATTTTCAGATGGTAATCACGCCAGGGTGATAACTTCCGATCTAAATTAATATATTCTTTGCCAATATTAAATCCACCAATATAACCAATCATTCCATCAATGACGGTAATTTTTCGATGGTTTCTCATTTGGCTGGAATAAAAGAGAAACGGCAGCCTTAGTCTCTGGGAAAATGAAAATTTAACGCCATGTTCTTTTAAAGAGAGGATCGTTTTCCTTTTCAGTGGGAAGCTGCCAAGCCAATCAAGCAGAAGACGGACTTCCACTCCTTCAGCAGCCTTCTTCTTCAATATATTTAAAAACTCAGTACTGATTTGATCATTTTTCACGATATAAAAAAGAATGTGCACATGATGTTTCGCATTTTTAATATCCGAAAAAATTTCAGCAAATAATTGAGGTCCATTGGAAAAAATGTAGAAGTCGCTTTCGTGAAAAGGATGGTTCTTTTGCTGTAGCTGCTTGAAATGCTTTCTTCGTCCAAGTTGAAAATCAAGCGTAAGCAAAAATACGATAATCAGCATGATGAGCGTGATTGTAACGATAGTAGTCAAAGTTCATTGCTCCCCCAAACGGTCTGTTCATGCTGTTATTATTTCCGTTATGTTTATTTCTATAAGGAATTCTGAGAATCTTTAAAAAACCAGTTGACTGAATGCTCATTCATTATATAATAGAATCATGTAATAATTTCTGAAAATTGCATTGTATTCAATTTTTTAGACTAATTAGAGGAATTCAATATTTTAAAGAAAGGGGCGCTAAACATGACGACCGGATTATTATGGATTAACTTTATCGCATTTCTCCTTGTCACAGCATATGCCGTCAGTCTATTTGTTTATTTAGTAAAAACGAGACTGGAATATATCAAGCTCGGAAAAAAGACAGAATTCGACAATAATGTAAAAGAGCGACTAAGTAAAATTTGGGTCAATGTTTTCGGCCAGAAAAAACTTTTTAAGGATAAGAAAAGTGGAATCATTCATTTGATGTTATTCTATGGATTCCTTCTTGTTCAATTTGGGGCGATTGATTTTATTATTAAGGGGATTAAACCGGGAGCACATTTGCCATTTGGTCCGCTTTATCCCGGCTTCACTTTCTTCCAGGAAATTGTCACATTAATGATTCTTATCGCAATCGTTTGGGCATTCTATCGTCGCTATATCGAAAAGCTTGTCCGCCTAAAGAGAGGCTTTAAATCAGGGCTTGTCCTTATCTTTATCGGTGGTTTAATGTTAACCGTATTGCTTGGGAATGGTGCTAGTATGATTTGGCATGGTCATGAAGCAGTATGGACAGAACCGGTTGCTTCACTGATTGCAGGGGCTTTATCGTGGATGGGAGAAACCGCTTCCATTGTCGTTTTCTATCTTTCATGGTGGGCGCACCTTTTATTCCTGTTAGCCTTCCTTGTCTATGTTCCTCAGGGCAAGCATGCACACTTAATTGCAGGACCAGCGAATGTTTATCTCAATCGATTAGATAATCCAGGGAAATTGGCAAAAATTAATTTCGAAGACGAATCGCAGGAATCATTTGGTGTTGGAAAAATTGAAGATTTCACTCAGCTGCAAATGGTTGATTTATATGCTTGTGTTGAATGTGGCCGCTGTACAAATATGTGTCCAGCAACAGGCACAGGAAAAATGCTTTCACCAATGGATTTAATTTTGAAGTTGCGTGATCATTTAACAAACTATGGAGCATCTGTCACTTCGAAGCAGCCATGGGTACCGGCCTTTGCCTTTGCTAATACACTGGGAAATCAGCTTGCCTCAGCAGCTTCGGGAAAAGGTGCGCAAGAAGCAGCTGCTGGACTTGCTTATAGTCCAAGTTTGATTGGCGATGTCATTACGGAAGAGGAAATTTGGGCATGTACGACTTGCCGAAACTGTGAAGATCAATGTCCGGTTATGAATGAGCATGTTGAAAAGATTATCGATCTTCGCCGTTATCTCGTTTTAACAGAAGGAAAAATGGACACAGATGCACAGCGTGCAATGACAAATATTGAGCGCCAAGGAAACCCATGGGGAATCAATCGTAAAGAAAAAGAAAATTGGCGAGAAATGCGCGATGATGTTCATATTCCAACTGTAAAGGAAGCGAAAAAAGCTGGAGAAGAGTTCGAATATCTTTTCTGGGTTGGGGCAATGGGTTCATTCGATAACCGTAGCCAAAAGATCGCACTTTCCTTTGCAAAATTAATGAATGAAGCAGGCGTTAAGTTCGCGATTCTTGGAAATAAAGAAAAGAACTCTGGAGATACCCCGAGACGTCTCGGAAATGAATTCCTTTTTCAAGAGCTCGCTGTAAAAAATATTGAGGAATTCGAGAAAAACGAAGTGAAAAAGATCGTTACGATCGACCCTCATGCCTATAATATTTTTAAAAATGAATACCCTGATTTCGGCTTAAAGGCAGAAGTTTACCATCATACGGAAATCCTTTATGAGCTCGTGAAGGACGGAAGGTTAAGACCGCAATATGAAGTAAATGAAACAATTACGTTCCATGACTCCTGTTATTTAGGTCGCTATAACGAAGTATATGATCCACCGCGTGAAATTTTAAAGGCGATTCCAGGTATTAAGCTCATTGAAATGGAAAGAAACCGAGACACAGGTATGTGCTGTGGGGCTGGTGGTGGTTTAATGTGGATGGAAGAAGAAACAGGCCATCGCATTAACGTAGCGCGAACTGAACAGGCATTAGCGGTCAATCCATCCATCATTAGCTCAGGCTGCCCTTATTGCTTAACAATGCTATCTGATGGAACGAAGGCGAAGGAAGTTGAGGAAACCATTCATACTTATGATGTGGCGGAAATTTTGGAAAAGGCTATTATCGGTAATCAACCACCGATCGTTTCTTAAAACTTTTTCGAAAATTGTTTGCTTACAATTAAATGAATTTCATAATAATGAGTCCTACAGGCATAAGGCTTTTGAAATGGAAAAAGGGAGTACTTCTTCCAAAAGATATGTCACTAATATTCGATTTGCGAGTCAACTCAGAGGATTTTCCTCTTGGTATGCCACGATTCCCCTGTTTGCGAGTCAACTTAGGGATTTTTCTCTCGGTTTGCCACGATTCCTCGGCTTGCAAGTCAACTCAGAGGATTATCCTCTTGGTATGCCACGATAACTGACTTTGCGAGTCAACTCAGAGGATTATCCTCTCGGTATGCGACGATAACTGACTTTGCGAGTCATCTCAGGGGATTTTCCCCTTGAGTTGACTTGATATCTGACTTCAATTCCTGTTTTAACTAAAGAACAAAATTGCTAATTTCATCATTTAATTCAGCCAGAATAAATACGTATATTATTTCATTCATGAAGAGCAATGTTCATTTCTATAGCTTAAAATGAGTATTTTTCGCTAATTATATGACTAAAATTCGTTTTATTTCATAGGAAAAGGCATGATGAAATTTATGCAATTAAGTGAATAGATGAAACTGCCTTTTGAATCATTATGATCATTATGATTTTTATGAATTTTAAGTAAAGTGTTTCAATTTCTACTATTTTTAAAGTAAAATAGTGTTAAAGGCAGTATTAAAATCCATTGTTGATTTTGTGCAAAGTTATAAAAGCGGAAGGTATAACTCCGTTAAAATTGTAAGGGTTTACATTTTGTTTAGTTAACTATTTGTACAGATAAGGTAGTTTTCTTCAGCGTTTGAAACAAGCTGAGGAAAAATTTTTGGTTATGCTCTGAGCGAGCGTTCAGTCGTTTTGCTAGTTTAATAATTTACAACAAAGGAGCGATTTAAATGGGGAGAACAGTTATTCTTGGTGGGGTAAGAACACCGTTTGGTAAGTTTGCAGGTGGATTAAGCAGTCATTTGGCATCTGATCTTGGCGGGATTGTAGTGAAAGAGGCACTTGCACGTGCAAATGTAAACCCTGAGGAAGTGAATGAAGTTATTTTAGGAACCGTTCTTCAAGGTGGGCAAGGACAACTCCCATCTCGTCAAGCAGCAAGAAAAGCGGGAATCCCATGGGAGATAAAGACAGAAACGGTGAATAAGGTTTGCGCTTCCGGCATGAGGAGTGTGACCCTTGGCGACCAAATTATTCGACTTGGGGATGAAGAGGTAATTGTAGCTGGTGGCATGGAATCGATGAGCAATGCTCCTTATTTCTTACCGAATGCGCGCTGGGGAATGCGGATGGGCGACGGAGCTGTAAAGGATCTAATGACACATGATGGCTTAAGCTGTAGCTTTACAGGTGTTCATATGGGCATGTATGGAAATGAAGTGGCAGAGGAGATGGAAATTAGTAGGGAAGAGCAGGATCGGTGGGCACTCAGAAGCCATGAACGGACGATTGCGGCGATGGAATCTGGAAAGCTTGCAGAGGAAATTGTACCCGTTGTCGTTCCACAAAGAAAAGGAGAGCCGCTTATTATTTCCGAAGATGAATCGCCACGCAAAGATACAACCATTGAGAAGCTAACAAAGCTTCGTTCCGCTTTTAGTGCAGATGGAACGATTACAGCAGGTAATGCACCTGGAGTAAATGATGGTGC
>JAEWDX010000278.1 GCA_023389895.1 Bacillota bacterium | reverse complement strand
CTTATACGCACGATACCTACTATATTTTCCTTAAAAAATGAGAAATAGATAACCAAGATCAACTTTAGCAGAAAATAAGATAAATTTAAACTGTTCTTTAAATAAAAAGACCAAAGACAATTTCTGTCCTTGGTCAGTAAAAAATCTTGATTAAATTTCTTGTTCAACCTCTACTTCATGCCTTTGATTTTCAAAAATAATGCCAACAACATGAATATTAACTTCCTTCACTTCAAGAGCAGTCATATTCAATAATGCTTGACGAATATTATCTTGAATTTCTCTTGCGACATTAGGAATTGAAATTCCAAATTTCATCAAACAATAAACATCAACGATAATGCCTTCTTCAGAAAGCTCTACTTTGACGCCTTTGCCATGATTTTTCTTTCCTAATCGTTCAACAACACCAGATGCAAAGTTACCACGCATTTGCGCGACCCCTTCAACTTCAGAGGCAGCAATCCCTGCAATTACTTCAATCACTTCAGGAGCAATTTCTACTTTGCCAAGACCTGTATTTGCCTTATTCATTTCTAAAATATTATTTTCACTCATGTTGCACCCCCGTAAAATAAATTTACATCACTTGATAAAGCTCTAAAAATTTCGTATTAAATTGACCCTCTACAAACTTTTCATGGTTTAAAAGCTTTAAATGAAAAGGAATTGACGTATGAACACCTTCAATAACAAATTCGCTTAGAGCTCTTTTCATTCGAGCGATAGCTTCCTCTCTCGTATGACCATATGTGATTACCTTCGCAATCATCGAATCATAATATGGCGGGATCATATATCCAGGATATGCAGCAGAGTCTACACGTACTCCGTAGCCTCCAGGTGGAAGATACATCGTAATTCTTCCTGCAGATGGCATAAAATTCTTTTCTGGATTTTCAGCATTTATCCGGCATTCGATTGACCAACCATTGAAACTTACATCCTCCTGAGTAAACTCAAGCTTTTCGCCAGAAGCAACTTTAATCTGTTCCTTTACTAAGTCAACTCCTGTTACCATTTCAGTAACTGGATGCTCGACCTGAATACGTGTATTCATTTCCATGAAATAAAATTTGCGATTTCGGTAATCATATATAAATTCTATCGTACCAGCGCCTGTATAATCAACTGCTTTCGCAGCTTTTACAGCAGCTTTCCCCATTTCGTCACGAGTTTCCCCATCTAATGCAGGTGAAGGTGTTTCTTCAAGAAGTTTTTGCAGTCGTCGTTGAATGGAACAATCCCGTTCCCCAAGATGAACCATATTCCCAAAAGTATCGGCGAGCACTTGAATTTCAACATGGCGAAAATCTTCGATATATTTTTCAAGATAAACACCCGAATTACCGAAAGCAGTAAGAGCCTCCTGCTGAGTAATATTAATCCCTTTTATAAGTTCATTCTCATTACGAGCAACACGGATTCCTTTTCCTCCCCCACCGGCTGTCGCTTTAATAATAACTGGATATCCAATTTTATTAGCTAGCTCAATCGCTTCATCGATATCTTTAATAATTCCATTTGAACCCGGGACAATTGGCACATTAGCTGCTTTCATCGTTTCTCTGGCTACATCCTTTGTCCCCATTTTCATAATGGCCTCTGGTGTTGGGCCAACGAAAATAATGTTGCACTCTCGGCAAAGCTCAGCAAAATCAGCATTCTCCGCAAGGAACCCATACCCTGGGTGAATGGCGTCACATCCTGTCAGCTTGGCGACGCTAATAATATTCGTCACATTTAAATAGCTGTCTTTTGAAGCTTTTGGTCCAATACAGTATGCTTCATCGGCAAGCTGGACATGAAGAGCTTCTTTGTCAGCTTCTGAATAGACAGCAACAGATTCTATCTCTAGTTCCCTGCATGCACGAATAATTCGAACTGCTATTTCTCCCCTGTTTGCAATTAACAGTTTCTTTATCATTCTGTTACCGCTCCTTATTCAGGCTTAACTAAAAATAATGGTTGCCCGTATTCAACTAATTGTCCGTCTTTAACTAGCACCTCAACGATTTCTCCGTCGACTTCAGCTTCAATTTCATTGAATAGCTTCATAGCTTCAACAATACAAACGATTGAATCTTTTGCTACTTTTGTGCCACCTTTAACATAAGCATCCGCATCCGGAGATGGTGATTGATAGAAAGTCCCTACCATTGGAGAGGTGATTTTATGTAAATTTGTTGTTTCCACATCTGGAGCTTTTATCGGCTCCTGCATTACAGATTCAGCAACCGTTTCTTGTTTCATAGCTACAGGTTGAATAGTATTTGCTGCTTGTACCTCCTGAATGATAGGTGCAGAATATTGAGCTGCGACAACCTCTGTTGTTTTCTTTTTCATTTTAATTTTTGATCCATCATGCTCGTATACAAACTCATCAATATTTGATTGATCAACAAGCTTAATCAACTCACGGATTTCTTGAATTTTCAGCATTTTAGCACTCCTTATGTTCATTCTCTTCGTTCATTAAACAACTTAGCTTTCATATAGCTTAAATAAATATAAACTATAATTTATGACTAGATGCTAATATCATACGATAAAAACTAATAGTAATTCAATATTTGAGTTTAGGAAAGCAAAATTTCTTTCACGAAAATATATTATAATGATTGATAAAATTGAAACAGAAGACAAAATAAGAAAAAACGCACTTGTTATAAAGGCAACTTTTGTAAGTGTGATTCTTGCAGCGATCGTCGATGTCACCATGAATCCTTATTTATCAACCTTTATTGTTGCGACGGTTATCTTTATAATTATGGAAACTAGTGTCTCAAGCTCAGCTTATTTTCTAGTTTATTTTGTCCTGGCAACAGCAGCCATTTATATGAAATGAAACAAAACATATTATGGCTAGCATCAATACTTGGATTCATCATGATATCAGTCTTTACATTCTTACATTATCACGTACTTCCACTGGAAATAAAAAATTATGCGACCATTTATTTACTGTTCATGCTCGTTACCATCTTACTGTCATTCCAACTGTCCCTTGCAAAAAAATTATCTGCTAGTATTGTTTCAACCCAAGTTGAACGATTAAGCTCCGATGATTCAATTCAGCAATTAATTCGACTTCAAGAGCATAAATAATAAAGAGGCATGCGTTGTCTTTCAGTTCGAAAACTAAAAAATCCAAGAATGCTGTAAATCAACATTCTTGGATTTTTTAATTGTACGAATGATCAATATAGAAGACAATTTAACTTTATTTTGGTTGAAATTCGACTGTCACTAATTGGGTAGCGCCAATTTCATTTGTTACTTCACGAATAATTTCGTTAGCGGCTGTTGGGGAAAGCTTATCTGCCTTTACTGTAACTAAAACGGTTGCTCCATCTGCACGGACAAGAACATCTTCATAATTCATTGCTTTAATTAATGTTTCTAGAAGTTCTTCTTTCTCGGCAATTTCATCAAGCTTATTGTATTCATCCTTTGCCTCACTAATCTCTTCTGCTGGAAGATCAGTTGAACCCATGAGGAGCTCTAATTCCTCTCTTTGCTCATCGCGTTCTTCATTTAGCTTAAGACGTAAGGCCGTGAACGCTTCATCATTTGAAGCATTCGTTATAATGGTACTATCTGCATCCTCTTCCATTTCTGATGTAACTGCAGAACTGTCTTTATCCGTATTTTCTACTACATCAGCTAAATTTTGCCCCCTCTGCTCTGGTGACGTAATGTAATATACTGTTAATACGACAACGAGACTTAACATCGTTAATAACCAAACTGTTTGTTTTTTTAATAACATCTTTTAATCCCCCTTTGTTTTTTTCGGCATTACAGCCACTCGATGACTTGGGACATCGAGAACCTTTGTCACAGCTTCTATAATCCATTTCTTTACTTGAATATTTTCGGCCCCTTTGGCAACAACGAGAACCCCTCTAATGACTGGTTTTTTTGTTTCGATAATGATGGGAACTTCCTTTTGTCCATTTCTAATTATGACGAGCTGTTCTTCCTTTGATTGATCTTCTACTTTTCTTTGCCCACCTTCACGATCGGTTTCATCCGTTGTTTGTGTTTTGCTTGTTTTATTTTTCTCCAATACCTTTTTCTCTGTTGCATCTACATTAACAACAACAATCGCATCTTCCACCCCGACAATTGCATCGAGAGCTTCTTTCACCTGTCCCTCATATGCCCGTTCATAAGTCGCTATTAACTCATTGCCCTCATTCTGTTTCTGTCCGAAAGCTGGCACTTCTTCATCTATCTCTTCTTCATTTTTATTAAAAACTGGTAAACTAGCATTTGATTGTCTATCTTTCATAACAATATTACTAATGAGCATAATCGC
>JAEWDX010000149.1 GCA_023389895.1 Bacillota bacterium | reverse complement strand
ATCTGATAGTTTCAAACTAGTCTTAAACCCTTTACGAATGATGTTCGCAATAGCCATTCTTGTAAATGGCGTTTTCTTCGCATATTGTCCAAACATATTTTTTGGATTTTCACCAAGCGCCCCTTTTAATCCACTCTTTTCAACAATAATCATGTCTTCTAGTGAGCTGCCGCCCGTTTTCATAATTGTCCATGTTCCCCCGATCGGGTTTGCACTTCCTGCACCAGTCTGAATGGCCGTCACTCCACCGAGCCGTGCTGATTCAAAGGAAAAATGATGGATATTAATGCTATCGATAGCTGCCATAAGAGGTGTATATGGCTCAGAATACTCACATGCATCATTTATTTGTTCTTGGATTTCTCCCCAAATTCCTACATGAGTATGAATATCTATGAGACCTGGTGTAATAACTAAACCCTCTATATTCTCCACAATCACATCTCCGGGAATTTCTGTGTCAACACCGACCTTAATAATTTTTCCATCTTGAATCCACAAATCCGCATTCGAAAGGATCGGATTTTTTTCATCCATCGTATAGATAGCTGCACCACGAAATACTTTAAGCATCTTTACTTGCCCCCTTATCAAATCTGCCTTAGTGCATTTGCACCTAAATTTTGCCGACTTTCCGAATAAACCTCCCGACCCTTTATAAAAGTCTTTTCAACTCGGGCTGTTAATTGAAGCGGATGAGCATTCCAAATGACTAAATCAGCGAATAATCCCTCTTTAATCGAACCCGTAAATTTCTCAACATGTAACAATTCAGCTGCATATGATGTTAAACCGTTTAAAATTTCTTTTTCAGGAACCCCAGCCCTCAACGCCAATGCTCCTTCTAACTGTAAATGATTTGCCGAGCTTACAGGATGATCAGTAGCAAAAGCAAATTTTCCATGTGTATTAACAACCTCCAAATATAATGAAGGGGTTAAATTTATTAATTCACTTCTTTCAATTGGTTGAAAGCATGGACCAGCTATAATCGAAAACGAAGCTTCCTTTACTGTTTGCGATATTTTTGCAAATTCTGTTGCATGAATAATAGTAAGCTTCAACCCAAATTCCTGCGAAATTCTTAAAGCTGTTTCTATGTCATCTACTCGATGAGCGCGGATAAAAATTGGAGCCTTTTGAATAGTTTCATCTTCTGCGATTTTTTTTAGAGTAGAACGAATTTGGAGAGCGATTCCCATCCGAGTAAGTGATGAACGTTTGTTATTCCAGAATGCTTTTTTAGGCACATCTCCCATTGAGAAAGAATATCCTAAATTTTTTATCAATATCATTTCTTCCACCATTTTTCCATACATATGAATGACAGCTGTTTTTGCACCAATAACAGATTCTGGGGAGGAAACAATATGTGAGGCTGTCACCCCTCCTGCAACAGCATCTTGAAATGCACGATCAAATGGATAAATCCCATCTACTACTTGCAGCTGATAGCTCTCTTTTTCATATGGTTCATACCCATCATGACCTTCCCAGCGTATACCAATTTCCTTTAAACCGATCTGTGAGCAGCAATCGATTAATCCTGGTGTAATATAACGACCTGTTGCATCAATTATTGAATACTCTTCATACTTTTCAGCTGGAGAAATGACGCCTTTAATTTTTTCATCTTCAATTAATATGGTAGCCTGTGAAAATTTTCCGGTTTCATGGCTATATACTTGACTATTCGTAATAGCAATCTTCTGCATAGCTAGACCTCTTTTCCTTCCATATGAAAATTTCATTACTTAACTGATGTAGTATTTTGTATGAAAGAAAAGTAGAGAAATGATCTCTACTTTTCTTCAAAAAGGCATATTGAATAATTATTTATTTAACCAGACATTCGTACCATTTGGATGAACAATTTGAATTGAAAAGTCTGGAGACACGTCATAGCCTTGAACTTTTTTACTAACACCAGCAGTTGCATCAAGATTATCCAACTCAATTCGCGGTACATCTTTCAAAATAATTTCCAATGCTTGCTGATATATTGCTGTACGTTCACTTTGATCGACAGTATCAGAAACAGCTTTATCTAACAGTGCATCAACTTCAGGATTTTCATAGCCTTTTCCATTACCAAGCGCTCCAAGCTGATCAGTATGGAATAATTGGTATAGGAAAAAATATGGATCAGGATACCAAGTCCATCCTCCAATTGACATCGGAGCATTTCCTTTAGAAACCGTATCACTATATGTGCCCCATTCAACGACTTTAAGCTCGACATCAATATTTAGATTTTCTTTCATTTGATTTTGGAAAATGGTCCCATAAGGAACACGGGATTCTGCTAAATACATTTCTGTTTTAAAACCATCTGGGTAACCTGCTTCAGCAAGAAGTTTCTTTGCTGCTTCAGGCTCATAGGTTGGTGTCAGTTTTTCTAATTCCTTACTGTATCCCCAAGATTTCTTCGGTAATGGCATATAAGAAACTTCTGCTCCCCCCCATTGGTTAACACCCTTTACAATCTCTTCAACATTTGTCGCTTTATAAATTGCTTCACGCACTTTCGGATCGGCTGTCGGTCCTTTTTTATTGTTTAAATCAAGATATGTCAAAGAGAGCGCTGGTTCTGATAGTAATTCCAAATTAGAATCGGATTTAATCAATTCACGGTTTTGCCCTTTAATATCAGTTGCAACATCGATATCTCCGGAACGCAATGCATTTGTCATCATATTTGGATCAGCGATGATTTTAAATGTTACTCCATCTAGATGTGGTTTTTCTCCCCAATATTTATCAAAGCGAACAAGTTCAACCTGCTGATCCTTTTGCCAATTTTTAAGTTGAAAAGGACCTGTCCCAATAAGATGACTACCAAATTGGTCACCCCAACCTTCAACTTCTTCCCTCGGAACGATCATATTTCCTGCATCAGTTAGCACAGCTAATAAGGCTGCATTTGGTGCTTCTAAGTAAACTTTTACCTCGGATTCACCTGTTACTTCAACTTTTTCAACTCCGCGAAGGCGATTCATCGCTGATTCCTTAGCAGAACGTTCAAGGCTAAATTTCACATCATCAGCAGTCATTTGCCTACCATCTTGATATTTACCTGGTTGAAAAAAAACATCATTCCTTAATTTAAATGTATAAACCTTCATATCATCTGAAACAGACCATTCTGTTGCAAGCGATGGGACAATTTCACTTAAATCTTTGCTATACACGACTAAAGTATCGCCAACTGAACGCATAACCTGAGATTCATAGACACCCGTATATTGAATCGGATCTAATGTTTTTGGATTTGCAGATAAGCCAACCTTTAATACGCCCCCATCTTGAGGTTCTCCTGCATTTGTTGATGATTCATTGTTGTTAGTAGGAGTTTCCTTTGAACCCCCACCTGAACAAGCACTTAATATTAAAACAGCAGAGACAGTTAGCAATAACCACATTTTAACCATTCTGTTCTTCATAGCGTCCTCCTTTGATTCGATATATGAAACAGTAATTCAAATAGTGAATTTAATAAATAAATTACCACATCTAATTTGAAGAGTAAATGTTTTTTTAATATTTTCAAAAGAAATTTTATTATATATATTTTTAAAATTTATATATTTACAAATTTAAAGTTAAAGTGATAAACTAAATCTTAATTCAAATACAGAATCACTGTTTCAATTATCGAATCATTAAAAAGAATGGAGGGATAAAATGGGCAAGTACATTATTAGAAGGATTTTCGATCTCTTGCCAACCATATTCGTCGTCGCTGTTATTGTCTTCATCGTTACGCGAATGATACCTGGAGATCCTGCCAGCGTCATGCTTGGTCCCCAAGCAAGTGTTGAGGATATTGAAGCCTTAAGAGAGAAGCTAGGATTAAACGAACCACTATTTACGCAATTTTTTCAATATATAGGGAACTTATTGCAAGGTAATTTAGGCGTTTCCTACACATATAATGAGCCAATTATGAGCTTAATTATGGAACGGTTTCCGAATACCGTCATTTTAGCAATTAGTGCACTAATCATTGCTGTCATAATTGGGATTCCTGCGGGAATTATTTCTGCAGCTAAACAAAATTCTCTATTAGACTACTCAGTTATGCTTGTTTCATTAATTGGTGTATCAATGCCTATCTTCTGGCTCGGTGTTATGCTCGTTCTTTACTTTAGTGTCAATCTTGGCTGGTTCCCTGCAACTGGAATGGGCACACTTGAAGAGGGCTTTATTCCTTATATCAAGCATTTAATTTTGCCGAGTATTACACTCGCTACTATTCCGATGGCAACCTTCGCAAGGATAACTCGCTCGAGCATGCTAGAAGTTATTTCCCATGATTATATTAAAACCGCCCGTTCAAAAGGAATAAGTGAATTTCTGGTAATTTGTAAGCATGCATTTAAAAATGCGCTAACTCCTATTCTGACCGTTTTAGGAATGCAAATTTCCATGATGCTTGGGGGAGCAGTATTAACAGAAACCATCTTCAGCTGGCCCGGTATGGGGCGGTTAATCGTCGACGCAATTGATAAACGAGATTTTGTTGTCGTACAAGGGACGGTCCTCTTCATTGCTGTCATCTTTGTAATTGTGAATTTACTTGTTGATATTTTATATAAAGTCGTAAATCCAAGAGTAAACTATCAATCGAATAAAGG
>JAEWDX010000147.1 GCA_023389895.1 Bacillota bacterium | reverse complement strand
GACAAGCGATCTTCTATATGCTTTTGTAGTGCCCGGCGAAGTGGCCGCGCCCCATACTCTGGGTCATAGCCCTCTTCTGCAATTTTCTCTTTTGCAGCATTTGTTAATTCAAGATCGATCTCTTGTTCCTTCAACCGTTTCGTTAGTTGATCTGACATAAGTGTTACAATTTCTTGAAGATGCTTTCTTTCTAATGCATGGAAAACGATGATTTCGTCAATCCGATTTAGGAATTCTGGACGAAAAGCCTTTTTCAGCTCTTCCATTACTTTTCCTTTCATATCCTTATAATCTTGTTCGCCATCTTGAATATTAAAACCAACATATTTATTTGTTTTTAAAGATTGCGCCCCAACATTTGAAGTCATGATAAGAACCGTATTGCGAAAATCTACTGTTCTTCCCTTCGAATCTGTTAGGCGTCCATCCTCTAGCACTTGTAAAAGAATATTAAAAACATCCGGATGTGCCTTTTCGATTTCATCTAAAAGAATAACCGAATATGGCTTCCTACGAACCTTTTCCGTTAGTTGACCACCTTCCTCGAACCCAACATATCCTGGAGGGGAGCCTACTAATCTGGAGGTTGAATGCTTCTCCATATATTCAGACATATCAACGCGGATCATCGCATCTTCATCCCCAAACATCACTTCAGCAAGCGCACGAGCAAGCTCTGTTTTTCCTACTCCCGTTGGTCCAAGGAAAATGAATGAACCGATTGGACGTTTCGGATCTTTTAGACCGGCACGCGCCCTGCGAACTGCCTTAGAAATAGCCTTAACCGCTTCCTCTTGACCAATAATTCGAGCGTGTAGAATTTCTTCTAAATTTAGAAGCTTTTCCGTTTCTGTCTGCGCTAATTTTGAAACAGGGACTCCTGTCCAGCTAGATACGACACTTGCGATATCCTCAACTGTCACTTCACTGTTTTCTTTACCTTGCTTTTCTTTCCATGATTTCTTTGTTTCTTCTAGCTGTTCACGAAGACGTTGCTCCGTATCTCTTAGAGAAGCTGCTTTTTCAAACTCCTGACTTTGAACTGCTGCATCCTTCTCTTTCCGTACATGCTCAAGCTTCACTTCTAACTCCTTTAAATTTGGTGGAGTCGTATAAGAACGAAGGCGTACCTTTGAACCAGCCTCATCAATTAAATCAATCGCTTTGTCTGGAAGGAAGCGATCAGAAATATACCGGTCAGATAATTTCACTGCCGCATCAATCGCTGCATCTGTAATCGTTACCCGATGATGGGCTTCATAGCGATCACGCAGTCCTTGTAAAATTTGAATTGATTCTTCAGCTGTCGGCTCATCGACGGTAATCGGCTGAAAGCGTCTTTCAAGCGCCGCATCCTTTTCGATGTATTTCCGATATTCATCAAGTGTGGTTGCTCCAATACATTGCAGTTCCCCACGAGCAAGTGAAGGCTTAAGTATATTCGAAGCATCAATTGCACCCTCTGCTCCTCCTGCACCAATGAGCGTGTGAAGTTCATCGATAAAGAGAATAATATTTCCCGCCTGACGAATCTCATCCATTACCTTCTTTAAACGATCCTCGAATTCACCACGATATTTTGTACCTGCCACAACTGTCCCCATATCAAGTGTCATCACTCGTTTGTCTCGTAGTGTTTCCGGCACTTCATTATTGATAATTTGCTGAGCTAAGCCTTCTGCTATCGCTGTTTTCCCTACACCTGGTTCACCAATTAAGACAGGATTATTCTTTGTTCTACGGCTTAATACTTCAATAACACGTTGAATTTCTTTACTTCGACCAATAACAGGATCAAGACTACCTTCACGAGCAATTGCCGTCAGATCCCGAGCTAGACCATCAAGTGTTGGTGTATTTGCATTTACAGACGAACCCCCTTGGTGACCGCCTGATTCATTGCTGCCGAGAAGCTGAAGTACTTGCTGACGTGCCTTGTTAAGACTAACACCAAGATTATTTAATACTCTTGCTGCGACACCTTCACCTTCACGAATAAGCCCAAGCAGAATATGCTCTGTTCCTACATAGGAATGTCCTAATTTTCTTGCTTCGTCCATTGAAAGTTCAATGACCTTCTTTGCTCTTGGTGTATAGTGCGGAGGCGTTTGAGCTGTCTCCTTTCCATGACCGATTAAATTCTCGACCTCTTGTTGAATCTTATCTGAACCAAGCCCTAATGCGTAAAGAGCTTTTGCCGCAATGCCTTCCCCTTCACGAACAAGCCCTAATAGAATATGTTCTGTTCCAATATTATTATGTCCTAAACGAATTGCCTCTTCCTGTGCTAACGCTAATACCTTTTGTGCCCTTTCTGTAAATCGGCCAAACATCATATTCTCATCCTCCTATCTGTTCATTTTCCATTTTTATTCTTTCCCGGATTAAGGAAGCACGACGAATGTCTCGCTCATGAGGTCGTAATGGACCTCCTGCATATTGTTGCAAAAAGCCAGGCTGTGTTAAAATCATTAACTCATTTAATATATTTTTGGAAATGTTATTTAAATACTTCATATCAATCCCTAATCGAACATCTGATAAACATTTCGCCGCTTCTTTTGATTCGATTATTCGACAATTTGATAAGATTCCATAGGATCGAAACACTCTATCTTCTAATTGTATGTTCGACGTTTTCTCTAATGCAATGCGCGCTGATCTTTCCTGCGAAATTAACTGACTTACAACACTTTTTAAATCTTCAACGATATCTTCCTCTGATTTTCCTAATGTAATTTGATTCGATACTTGAAAGATATTTCCTAAAGCTTCGCTGCCCTCTCCATATATTCCTCTAACAACTAAACCAAGCTGATTGATCGCTGGAATAATTCGATTCATTTGTTGAGTAAGGACTAGTCCAGGTAGATGCATCATAACCGATGCTCTTAACCCAGTTCCAACATTTGTTGGACAGCTCGTTAAATAGCCGAAGCTTTCTTCAAATGCATAATTAATTTCTTCTTCAAGCCAATCATCAATTTCATTTGCCATATTTAAAGCTTCTGTTAACTGAAAACCAGGAAATAAACATTGAATGCGAATATGATCCTCTTCATTTATCATAATGCTTACTTCTTCATTTTCTGAAAGCAAACAAGCACCGAAGGATGAATGTTCTGCTAACTGCGGACTTATTAGATGCTTTTCCATTAGCACCCTTTTTTGAAGGGGCTGGAGCTCATCCATTAATAAAAGCTCCCATTTCCCAAGCTTTGTAAACGGGGCATTCTCGACCCTATCTTGTATTTTCTGAATGACTAACTTGCCTTCATCATTCGTAAACAATGTTGGGAATTTGAATTGTTTTATATTTCGGGCAAATCGGATCCTTGAGCTTAAAATAATATCTGAATCAGGACCTTCATCACTCATCCAGGAGCTGACAGCTTGGTTAATAAAACGTTCTAGTGACAAGCTTATTCCCCTCTCTCATCAGCTAGTTTACTTTCTAGTGAACGAATTTCATCTCTAGTTTCTGCAGCTCTTTCAAATTCTTCTTTCAAAATGAAATTCTGCAGCTTTTGCTTTAACTCGCCAATTGTTTTTTTTATATGAATACCTCCACCAATTCGTGCAGGAATTTTCCCTTTGTGTATATGGTTGCCGCTATGCAGCCTTTTTAAAATAGGAGTAAGCTGCTCTTTAAATGCATCATAGCAGTTTGAACAACCAAATCTTCCAATATTAATAAATTGCTGGAATGTCATCTGACAATGATCACATTGCAAAATTTTGTCTTGTTGAAATGGATCTTCCTTTTTTTGTTGAAAAGCTGATTCAATATTTAATATACCTGCTAAAAGATTATTAATTGAGAAGCCCGGTGAACCATTTATCATAAACATATCACCTTTCTCATGGGCACATTTCTCGCAAAGGTGGTATTCTGCCTTCTCTCCATTAACAATCTTTGTGAAATGGAGTGTAGCCGGTCTTTGATTACATTCTTCACATATCATGCTTTCACCTCTCCAACTACGATAAAGATGTTTATTCCGTTTATTTATATTTCAGCGTTGTTAGCATCGCCTTTAACATTCTCGCACGAAGCTCATCTCGATATGGGAGATCAATACATAACACAGAGCGATCCATTACACTTAGCATGATCCTCGCTTCTCTTTCTGTAATGATATCCTCCTCAACGAGTCGTAAAATAACATCCTCAGCACTGCTTTGCGCGATTCGATTTTTAATTAAGGCTAATATTTGTTCGATTAGATGAACATCATCATGAGATTGAACTTTCATAATTCTTATATAGCCACCACCGCCGCGCTTACTTTCAACGGCATACCCTTTTTCAATTGTAAATCTAGTATTGATCACATAATTGATTTGTGATGGTACACATTGGAATTTATCAGCAATTTCGCTTCTTTTTATCTCAACGATTTCTCGTTCGCTCATCTCTAACACTTTTTTCAAATAACTTTCGATAATATCGGAAATATTTCTCAACATCCTCCCCCCTATCTGACTTTGACTATATTTGACTTTAATTATACATAACATTAATTTTCCGTGCAATGAACAGGTATTAATTATTTTACCTATTTTTCTCGTTCCCAAACGTAGAAATGTTAAACTCCTTTATGAAAATAAAAAGTCCTTTATAATGAAATGCCAGATGACTTCTGTCCAGCTCCAAAATAAAGGACTTCTTTAAGACTTTTCCGGGAAAGTGAAACTCAATCAGTGCGGGATAAATCTAGCTTTTGATTTTCCTGATGGTAAAGCTGCGCTCTTCTATCTTTAAGTGGAGTAACGGTATTGTACTATTCCATTAATGTAGCATGCTTAAGAGAGGCCGCATCATCCAATAAATAATTGGCATTTACCCGTTTTAGGACGAAGCCATTCATCATTTGAAAGGTTAATACAGGATTATAAAGATTCATCGAAATCGACCATCAAACTTGAACATGAGCCAATAATTCTCCCTCCATACTCCACACAAAACTGACCTTTTGGGAAAATTTTCAGATGACTTTCTAAATGATCAGCCTCCCATGGCTCCATATTCGGAAAGGCAATTTTCGATAATTCAATGATTTCATTAAAGTCATCAGATCGTATATTCCGAACAATTATTTTCTTATCAAGGTTGGATGGGTCCTCATTCGACATAAAAAACCTGCCTTTCTCCTTCAGCTATGAATATTGTTCATGAATCATTTTTTCAATTAAATTAAGCGAGTCTATTGTTAAATACTAATCATTATGCCAACTCTGTAAAAAGAATAACTTTATCCTATAGATATTCACGAGTTAAATTAAGAAACTGTGACAAAAAAACTCAGAGTTTTTAGGCTCTGAGCTAGGTTTGTACTAATATTAGATTAGCGCTCTGCGTAATAGTTTATAAGGTACAAATATATAGATGAGTGTTGGAATCATAAGCCAGTAGGCAACTTCAACGGCCGTACGAGAAGCAAACCAGTTGGAAATATTCATCCAATATCCTTGATAGGTTATAAAGACAGATAATAGGCTTGTTATTAGAATAACGAGAAAAGCTGTAATGAACATGCCCTTTTTGCCATAGCGATAACCAAGACTAGATAATAAAAATCCTAAAAAGAAGAAATGAAGAAGTAGAATAACATAGATCGTTAACTGCTCGAGAATCGTTCCATCATTTAAATAGGGAAAGTGAAAGAAACGCATATTAAGACCGAAGCCATTTGTTACCTTTTCCATAATGGTAAGAATTAAGAGCATAACTGCATAGCAAATATTCACTGCAACCGCCATCACAACTGTACCGAAAAAATAATCTGTTCTTCTAATGGACATTCCTATCATATATGGAAAGGTTTGCGTCACGACGAGAATTCCCATAACAAGCATATAAATAACAAGATAAGAAATTCCTACTGTGAAAGACCCCTTACCATCAGTTATAAAGAGTAGACTAATGATAACATGTAACAGGAGTACTGATAGTATCATAATATTGGGCGTAAAAAACCATGCCCACTTATCTTGATAATGCACTTTTAGAACGGATTGAATATTCACTACACCCTCACTCCTTCTTTTTTAGTAATATGAACAACCAGTTGCTGTAAAGATACTGGTGATATTTCAAGTCCACTCGTTACTTGTATACGATTGTTACCGCTTTGAATAATTGTTGCAGACAGCAGACCACCAAATGACTCCCGATGAACAACCTCTTTTCCATTCAGAAATTCCTCCACCAACACCTTTTGTCCAGTTACAGTAAAGGCCTTACCACGTAAGCTATCTGCCTCTTCATCAATAATGATTTGCCCATTATCCACAATTAAAATATGCTCAAGTAAATTACTTACCTCATCAATGAGATGTGTCGATAATATAACTGTGCGTGGATGCTCAGCATAATCCTCCATTAATCTTTCATAAAATATCCCTCTCGCAACAGCATCAAGCCCTAAATAAGGTTCATCAAAAATCGTTAATGGTGCACGACTAGCAAGACCAATTACAATCCCAACCGCCGACTGCATTCCTCTTGATAAGTTTTTTATTTTTTTCTTTATTGGTAAATTGAAATCCTTGATTAAGGTATATGCGTATGCCTCGTCCCAATTTGGAAATATTGCTTCGGATAC
>JAEWDX010000069.1 GCA_023389895.1 Bacillota bacterium | reverse complement strand
TTATAAGGATAGTTAAAGCGGATGTTATCCATTTTAACTATCCTTTTACGAGCATATTTTCATAGTTTAATGCGAAAATATTGTTCAATAAATTTATCTTTTTCTTCCTCCGTTAGCTCCGATTTTTCTTTTTCTCCATTTTTCGTTACCGTGACAGTTAAGTCTGAAAGTGTGATACGACCAAATTCAGTTGCAATTGTCACTATATCACCATGGGTGAATGTTGAATCAGGAGAAGTTTGATTGTATAAACATCCTTCGGAAAAATCCTCTAATTGCTTCGCTGTATCGGAAAAACGATACAGAATTCGCCATTCCTCATTTTCAAGTCTTTGGAGATCAAAAAAGTCATCTTCATTTTTAATGATCCGATAAGTTCCACTAACATCAGTTCGTTCTTCACCTGTTAGCGGAACAGGCTGACGCACTGAATCTCCAAAACCAACATCTACTAGATAAGGCTCTCCAAGAGTAACAATGATCGCTGCGTGAGTATTTGGCTTTGCCCATCCGCTCGGTTTTTTTACCGTGCAGGAAATTAAATGTGACTGGAAGCCAAGCTCAGTCAATAATCGGAAAAATAATCCGTTTAACTCATAACAAAATCCACCACGATGATTTCTAATCACTTTTTCAAAAAAACGTTCAAAGTTCAATTTAATTTCTACTTTTCTTATTACATCGAGATTTTCAAACGGAATGATTTCCATATGATGCTTTTGCAATAATGTCAAATAATCAAGGGTTGCCTCACTTTGCTTTTCAACAGATATTCGCTTTAAATACGCTTTAACATCCATGAAAATCCTCCTTTTAATCTTCATTATGGAATGAGCCTATAAGGAATGCTTGGAGATTTAATTCTTTTCCGAGTACATACCTTACAGGCTTTTCAGAGCAACATTCTTTGTTCATAATAGGGTCTCTATCTAAAAAATGACACTTACTATGAAAAAGCTAGAAATATTTTTCTATTTCACATATATCAATTTTTCCTTCTTCTCAGCTACTTTTCCAATAATCGCAGAATAAGACAGTCCAGCATTATGTAATCTTTCAACATAAGCTTGAGCCTCTTCTGATGGTAGTGAGACAAGGAGGCCACCAGAAGTAATCGCATCACAGAGAATGATTTGGTTTTCCATGGAAATTTGCTCGTAATAGACATCTTCAGCAACCCATTTATGATTGGATTTCGAACCTCCAGGGACAACACCATTTTGCGAAAGCTCATATGTACCATCAAGCATTGGTACTTGTTCCATCTGAATCTCAAAACTGACTTCACTTCCACGTGCCATTTCACTCGCATGCCCGAGCAGACCGAATCCAGTTACGTCTGTCACAGCGTGAGGGGAGAAGGATGTTAAAATTTCTGCGGCCGTTTTATTTAACAGCGCCATTGTTTCGGTTACTTCTTTTTCCTGCTCAGCTGTTACAGCTCCTCGTCTAACCCCCGTTGTTAAAATTCCAACACCAATTGGTTTTGTCAAAATAAGCATATCGCCAGGGATGGCGCCAACATTTTTCCAGAACTTTTTCGGATGAACAATTCCAGTGACGGAAAGTCCGAATTTAGGCTCTTGATCATCAACGGAATGACCACCGATTGTAATCGCACCTGCTTCTTTTACTTTATCTGCTGCACCACGGAGAATGTCAGCAAGTATATCAGCACCTAATTTTTTAATTGGGTATCCAACAATATTAAGTACCGTTTTAGGTTGACCGCCCATTGCGTATACATCACTAAGTGCGTTAGCAGCAGCAATTTGTCCAAACATATATGGGTCATCAACAATCGGCGTGAAAAAGTCGACGGTTTGAATTAAAGCAATTTCATCTGTTAATTGATAAACACCTGCGTCATCAGAAGTTTCATTTCCGACAAGCAATTCAGGCACAGATTCTTGTTTTGGTAATTGACACAAAACTTGTGTCAAGTCCTCAGGACCAATTTTGCTGCCTCAGCCAGCTTTTGTTGACAGCGATGTCAAACGAATTTTCTCATGTTCGCTCAAAAGGACCACCTCCAAATTTCAGTATACAATTATTTTTTGATAATATCACATATTTCAGTTGATTTATTTGCAGGAAGGTGAAGTTTATACTAAAATTACAGTATATAAATGAATGAATATTAAGAGTTTTATCCTTCGGAGGGAAATTTATGGGGAATTTTAAAGTGAAAATTGAATTTTGTATGATGTGAAACTTTTCTCCAAAAGCTGCGAGTCTCGCGGAGCAACTGATTTCTCACTTTCGACATGAACTAGAATACTTGCAATTAATCCCAGGCAAAGGTGGGATTTTTGAGGTAATCGTTAATAATGAAAAGATATTTTCAAAAGAGGAGACGGGCATATTTCCAAAAGTGGAAGAGATTATAGAGAAAATGCGGCTTCTATAGAATAGAAATTGAGGAAGATTCAATTATTAATATATAGAAAAAACAAATCGATCTATATAGTAGAAAGCAAATGGAGAAAATAACATTTCCCCATTTGCTTTTGTGTTTTTTTAGATTGAAAATAGGATGCTAACTACTTGCGAGAGACCTATCAGGTGAGAATTAATTGAAAATGTTTTTCGCTCATATTTGTTAACGATTTTTATTCCTGCAAAATGCTATAATAGACTGGCGAAGATAGGAGGTCATTAGTTGAAACATTTACTTAAGCATATTCCCCCCGTACATGAACTGCAAAAGGATGCACGTTTTAACCTTTTTGTAAGCGATAACGGGATTGATGCTGTACATATTACGAATCAGCTTAAAGTAGCAATTGCAGAAATCCGCAATGAAATCTTACATGATGAGTGGAATGGGCCAGAACCTGGAAGTAAAGCATTTACAGCTATTATTTTTCAAAGGTTTGAATCACTCATCCACAAACAATATAGTTACACAATAAAACGTGTCATTAATGCAACAGGAACGATTCTACATACAAATCTTGGGAGAGCGCGAATTAGTGAGAATGCTGCCCATCATATGCTTGAAACAGCTTTGCATTATTCAAACCTTGAATACAAATTAGCTGAAGGAGAAAGAGGGTCCAGACATAGCCATGTTGAAGCGCTTGTAAAAGAATTAACAGGTGCTGAAGCTGCAATGGTCGTCAATAATAATGCCGCAGCTGTTTATTTCATATTAAATGCTTTCGCTAAACATCAAGAAGTAATCGTATCAAGAGGCCAGCTTGTCGAAATAGGCGGATCTTTTCGAATTTCTTCGATTATGGAAGAAAGCGGAGCAGAGCTTGTTGAGATTGGAACGACAAATAAAACTCATTTATTTGACTATGAAAAGGCGATTTCCGAAGAAACAGTGATGATTCTTAAAGTACATACGAGTAATTTTAAAGTGATTGGTTTTACAAAATCAGTCGAAACAGAGGAATTAGCAGAACTAGCTAGAGAAAAAGGACTGATCCTTTACGAGGATCTTGGCAGTGGAGCACTTTACGATTATAGCCAATACGGAATTGGTGACGAACCTGTCGTAAGTGATGTATTAAAGATGGGAGTCGATATTGTATCTTTTAGCGGTGATAAGCTGCTAGGTGGTCCACAGGCAGGCATTATTGCTGGAAGAAAGGATCTAATTGATAACTTAAAGAAACATCAACTTGCACGCGTTTTACGTGTCGATAAAATGACGCTTGCTGCTTTAGAAGGAACATTGCTCGATTATTTAAAGGGGGAGGCTGGAATTAGAAGTATTCCAATTGTCAGGGATTTATTAATAACTAAAGATGAATTAAAACGACGGTCAGAAGAATTTATTAACAAACTGCAAACGCGCACGGAACAATATTATCTTTCATTAAGAGAAAGCACTGGTCAAGTTGGTGGAGGAACAATGCCCGATGTTGAACTGCCTTCATTTGTTGTGGTGATTACCCATCAAAAATGGACGGCAGAAGAACTTGCCCAAAAATTAAGAGTGGAATCGACTCCAAGCATCATTGTCCGAATTCATAAAGAAGAATTACTGCTCGATTTGCGCACCGTGACATTAGATGAAGAGACACAAATAATCGAAGTTTTATCCTCATTTTAAAAACGACAACAAAGCTAGACGTCATTTCTAAAAAATTGTAAACTTAATAAAATTATGAAAGGTGTGATTCATATGAAAAATATATTCTTAAATCATTATAGTAAAAAATCTGGAGAAAAAATAAGCGATTAATCGAGTGAAAATGAATGCTCGATTGTTTCGCACAATATTGGAGGAGCATTCATGCTAAATAAACAAGGATTTAATTTGTGGGCTAATCATTATGATGAAACAGTACAACTTAGTGAGGAAAATAATTTATATCCATTTGCAGGCTACAAAAAAATATTAAACACCATTTTCAATGAGGTAATGCAAACGAAAAAGTCCAAAGTATTAGACATCGGGTTTGGTACAGGAGTTTTAACAAATAAGCTATATGAAAATGGTCACATGATCGATGGAATTGATTTTTCCAATGAAATGATCGCGATTGCTCAAGAGAAAATGCCGTCAGCACATTTAATGGAATGGGATATTTCAAACGGTTTACCAAATAAGATTAAAACGAATAAATATGACTCAATTATTAGCACCTATACATTACATCATTTAACGGATGAAGAGAAGATCCAATTTATCAAAAGCCTGCTTAATCTTTTTTCTGAGAATGGAAAACTCTATATTGGCGATATCGCCTTCCAAACACGGAAAGACCTAGAAGCATGCAAAAGAAAGAGTATCGACTATTGGGATCTAGATGAAATTTATTTTGTTGCTGATGAGATAACGTATGCTTTATTAAACATTTGCACAGTTGAATTTTACCCAATCTCTCATTGTGGCGGTGTATTTATTATTTCAAAGTAAAATAATGCAAGCTTGATCCTTTTCCCGGACATCCTAAGCTAAGGAGGGATGTTCAGTGGGTTTAAGGATCTTTTTTTAGTGGTGATTAGCTATTTTTCTTTTACATCAACTGCTTATGCAGACAAAATACTACCTCATTTTAAACAATTCCATAATCGAAAAAATCGGCGGCTCAACGCCGATTTCCTCATTTTCTGTTAAAGCTTACATATCATGGTTCGAATTATGTTTTTGCCTTGAATGATTACGGTTCTTGACCTTTTTTGAACCACTCAATGGTGCAGGCTGACCGGGGTTATCACCTTTTGGAGCATTTTTACGCATATCTTTGCCATCATTTTTATTCATTTATTATCATTCCTCCTAATAGATAGGATGGAAGGCTTGAATAAATTTATACAAGAATATTTTTTGGTGAATTGCACAATTTAACATTACGTATTTTTAAAGGGGGTAAATCAATTAGATGCCATACCATAAGAATAAACAACAAGCGTTTCAAGCAGCACAGCAAGGTGTGGAGGATGTAGAGGAATTATATTATGAAATTGTCAATGATAGCGCAAATTATGGACATTACCTTAAACATTTAAAACACGAAGTAAACGAAGCGTATGAACAAATCGAAAATGCTCTTGAAGTTGCATCCGAAGGACAGAGAGCACAATTAGAACAATTCCAGCGTGATTTAGCCAAAATGGTTGAAGCAGTAAATGAACCTTAATTAATCGTGCTTTAGGTTGAATAGATAAGAAAATGAAACGGGGCCGTCCCAAAAGACTGCCTCGTTTCAAAATATCAGCAGTCTTTTCGATTAGTGCTATGTTCGATAAGTATTGCGGAAAGGTTGATGACATTTGCGAATAGCCTGCAATAGACAAAAGAAAATTCCAACGAGTGAGCTGACAGCTACAATCAGACCCGTTGCAGTAGTGGAAAATCCTTTTACATTCCTCTTTTCATAAAATTGTCATAATTTCTGTAGTAGGAACAGAAATAATTATATACAATTAATATATTGATAATGATTTTCATTTCCAATATATTAGTCAGCATATCTTATTTTTTACAAAAGAGGGGATTTATTATGGTGTTATCAAAAGCAAAAATTGGTCAAACCTTTAATATAAAAAGCGTAGACGGCAAGGAAAAAATAAAAAAGTTTCTTTTCACTTTAGGATGTTATGAAGGAGAAGAAATTACTCTCATTTCAAAGCTTGCTGGGAATTATGTAGTCAATATTAAAGATAGCCGATATGCACTCGATGAAAATATGGCAAAATCAATTATTCTTGAGGCATAAGCTGCTTTTTTGATAATAAATAAATTTCGATATGTATCAAGTTTACATATCTTTTTTTCTCTTTCTTATTGATAATCATTATCATTGATAAGACTGCTCGAGGAGGAACACCGATGAAAATAGCTTTAACAGGAGACCCAAATTCAGGAAAAACGACACTGTTTAATGCTGTCACAGGAAGGACAGAGAATGTAGGAAACTGGTCTGGAGTTACGGTTGCAAAAAAAGAAGCTGAGCTTAAAAGCAAGTATAATCCAAACAATCTTGATATTACAATCATTGACCTTCCTGGTACGTATTCAATCTCGCCATTTTCAAGTGAAGAAAAAATTACAAGAGATTATATTTTAGAGGAAGCTCCAGAGGTGATCATCAATATTGTCGATGGTGCTAATCTTAGCAGAAGCTTATTTTTCACAACGCAGCTTCTAGATCTAGGAATCCCAATCATCATCGCTCTTAATAAAACTGATATTGTTTCTAAAAGAGGCGATACCATTGATGAGGACGCATTAAGTAAAGCGCTAAATTGTAAAGTAATTGCTACGACAGCTACTTCAGAAGGTGGCTTATTAAATCTAATAAATGAAACGATCAAGCTTGTTGGAGAGAAGAAATCTCAGATTGCACCAGAATTTCCTGATAAAGATTCTGATATGGCAAGGCAAAAGTTTGTGGATGAGATTGCTAGCAAGTGTCACATAAAAAAAAGAAATGCGAGCAAAATTACTTTCTCAGATAAAGCAGATAGAATTATTGCACATAAATGGTTAGGAATACCTATATTTTTCATAATAATGTGGGGTATTTTCTCGCTTTCTATCGGAGGTCTTGGAGGATTTTTATCAGACTATTTAAATGAAGTTGTCTTTGGGGAGGTTGTACCTGAAGCAGCAAATAGCTTTTTAGAAGGATTAGGCGTACATCCTATTCTGCAAGCTGTTTTAGTAGAAGGAGCAATAGGTGGAGTTGGAGCTGTTATAGGATTTTTGCCCTTAATTATGGTACTGTTTTTTTGCTTATCACTCCTCGAAGACTCTGGATACATGGCTAGAGTAGCAGTCATCATGGATCGTTTTTTCAAAAAAATCGGGCTATCTGGTAAGTCTATCATCCCAATGATTATAGGTTCAGGTTGTTCAATTCCTGGTGTAATGGCAACAAGAACAATTGATGATATTAACGAAAAAAGAATGACTACGATTCTAACACCTTTTATTCCTTGTGGTGCTAAGCTTCCTATTATTGCACTTTTCGCAGCAGTATTTTTTCCAGAAAGCTCTTGGGTTGGACCTAGTATGTAC
>JAEWDX010000017.1 GCA_023389895.1 Bacillota bacterium | reverse complement strand
GTGGACTCCTTTTATCAAGTGGGGAAAAAATTGAAGCAGGCGATATGCTATTGCCAGTTCAGAAGAATGATAAGGCTAATCATCGAGACGGTGAGCTTTGCTCATTAGAGGAAATAGAGAAGGTCCATATTGCTAAAGTATTAGAAAGAACGAATTGGAATAAAACAAAAGCAGCGGAAGTACTAAAGATTAGTGTTAGGAATCTATATCGAAAAATTGAACAATTTGATTTGAAGGAAGGTTAAGTGGAATATTTTAATGCCAAATTGACATGTGACATAATGTCTTACTATGACAAAATGTCAGGGAGAAAACAAAAGCAGCGAAAGGCTATTTGCCTTTTTGCTGCTTTTGTTTTTTAAAAAAATAAAGTATAAGTTTTTTTGAAGTTAGAGAATTGTCCAGCTCCAGTGCCTAACGCTTCCACTTTTCTAATAGAAGTTCGTGCTAAAGATGCTGCTTCATTTTGTACTTGGCACAGTTTTTGCATCTTTAATAGTGAAATAGAAATAGTGAAATGAATGAAGGTAGAGGAAGTGGAAAGATGTTATCTAATATTGGCATTCCAGGTCTTATCTTAATTTTAGTGTTGGCACTAATCATTTTTGGACCGAAAAAGCTCCCGGAAATTGGTCGAGCAGTAGGACAGACCCTAAAGGAATTTAAAAAATCTGCTCGTGAGCTGACAAATGATGTAACAGAAGATGTGAAGAATGAAATGAATGATGTAAAAAGTGAAATGAAAGATGTAAAAGAAACACTGTCAAAATAGAAAGGAGTTTTCGTAATGGTACTTAAAGTAAAAGGGAATTTAAGTCCGTTGGATTATGACCAATTAGCTGAAGGCTTTGTGCCTGATGCCAAAGAAGTTCTTTCAACAAGCAGTTATGATTCTAAACTTGGGATAAATATGGCAAGGGATGCAAGGCAGGTTATTAATGGGTCTTTAAAAATTGAGGATTTCCATAAAGTTTATTCTGCTTCGCTTATTAAAGAATTCGGTGATCATTATGCTGGTGAAGTACCTAATAAAGAAAAGGGTGAGAAGAAAGGAAATGGGCCGAAATGGGGCATGGTAATTGACCTGAAAAAATGTGTCGGGTGTGATACTTGTACGGTGTCTTGTAAGTCGGAAAATAGAACGCCTCCAGGAATGTCCTATAATATTGTGCTTGAAACAATGAAAGGGGATTTCCCAAATATTTCATTAGTGAACTTGCCAAGACCTTGTATGCAATGTGATAAGCCCCCGTGTGTTCAAGTTTGTCCGACGAGAGCAACATATAAATTAGAAAATGGAATCGTCACGATTGATAATGATCGCTGCATCGGCTGTCGTTATTGTATGGTTGCTTGTCCATATGGCGCGAGATCGTATGATTTTGGCGATGGATATGAACAGGAAATGTTAGGCTTTAACGATGTAACAAGCCCTGAATATGGGATGGAGCGTGGAGAAAGGAAGAAAGGCAAGATTCCAGAAGAAACTGTCCGAAAGTGCAGCTTCTGCTATCATCGCTTGCAGCGTGGGGAAGAGCCAGCCTGTGTCGAAACATGCATTGGTGATGCGCGTTATTTCGGAGATATGAGTGACCCGAATAGTGTTGTTTCTAAGCTTGCGGCTAGCCCAAGAGCATTCAGGTTAAAGGAAGAATTAGGAACACAGCCTAGAGTTGTCTATTTAAGATAAAAATTAGAGCTTTCATAAAAGGAGTGGTTTAAATGATTTCGAAAGCGAGTATGGATAAAAGCATGCTTCCTTCCCAGCAATCGGCAAAGGGAGGAATGATAGAAAAGATTTGGTGGGCTGCTTTAATCATCGTGTTTGGAATAGGGGTATATTCCATCATAAGTGGATATTTCCTTCAAGGGATGTCATCCACTAATCTATCCAATACTGTTCCATGGGGTGGATGGATTGCCTTTTACATTTATTTTATTGGTATGAGTGCAGGGTCATTTTTGCTGTCAACGTTGATATACGGTTTTGGTATGGAAAAGTTTGAAAAAATCGGTCGATCTGCTTTACTATCAGCAATCGTATGTATGATTACAGCGATTGTATTCGTCTTTTTAGACATTGGCAGACCTGATCATGTTATGAATTCAGTTATTTATTGGAACGTTACGAGTACGATGTCTTGGGAAATTCATTTTTACATCGTTTATATCGTATTGCTCGTAATGGAACTATATTTCTCTATGCGAAAGGATCTAGTTAAATTAGCTAGCGGTGATACTTTCAAAGGGAAACTATATCGTCTTCTTACATTAAATAAGAAAGAAATGACAGAGGCTGATCATGCTCGTGATAAAAAGCGTCTGAAAGTGATGGGAATTATCGGAATTCCATTGGCGGTTTTTGGGGTTCATGGTGGAACAGGATCTATCTTTGCGGTAGCGAAAGCACAGCCATATTTAAACTCAGGACTGTTTCCACTCATTTTCATCCTATCAGCATTAGTATCTGGAACAGCTCTTTCCATTGCAATTTACGTAATTAAGGCAAAAGTTAAGAAACAGAAAATTGATGTTCCGATGGTTCGATCATTAGGTAGTATGCTTGCATTATTTTTAGGTATTGAATTTGTAATGGTTTGGTATGAATTTTTAATCGGTATATACGGATTAGGACATGAAGAGCTTGGAACGATTAAATTACTAACCGGCAGTGTTTGGTGGTGGAGCTTCTGGATATTCCAAATGGGCTTAGCAATGTTCTTCCCACTGATCATTCTTTTTATCAAAAAGACGCGCGAATCTGTTGGCTGGATTTTATTTGCTTCGATTATGACGATTATTGGGGTAGTTGGCGTTCGTTTTAATATGGTTATCCCAACATTGATTATGCCAAAGTTCGAAGGGATGCCAGCAGGAAATTATTATCCGAATCTATCCGAATGGCTGACAACATTTGGTCTCATCGCGATGTGTCTCATTATCTATACAATTGGTGAGAAACTGTTCCCAATTGAGGAACTAGATTCAGAAAATAAAGAGGTGAGCGTACATGAGTAAGGACAAAATGAATCGAAGAGGGTTTCTTAAAGCACTAGGAACGATTGGAGCAGTTGCCATTGTCGGACCTGCTTTTGTAGGCCCTGTTAAACAGGTGATGAATGGTGTTTGGACAGATGATGGTCATGGAATTGGCACAAACTATCAAGACTATACAGCAGAAGACATTATCTTTACTTCGTGTCAGCAATGTAATGCTTCATGTACGATTAAAACATATATTATGGCAGGTAATCCGAACAGTCCATATTCATCGATTGTTCGCAAAATTGCCGGAAACCAGTATAGTCCGATAGGAATGGTTCCGTTCGGCCATATTAATTATGATACCCCACTTGAAGAAGCCATAAAGGGAACTGGGGATGTAGCACGTTCGGGTCGCTCTCATCGTGGAGCTAAGACTTGTTTAAAAGGACAAGCAGGAATTCAAACAGCTTATGATGCGTATCGCGTTCAAAAGCCGTTAAAACGTGTTGGAGAGCGTGGAAGTGGCATCTGGAAGTCAATCAGCTGGGAGGAAGCATATAAAGAAATTCTCGAAGGCAGTAAGGATATTGGTACACCAGGATTAAAGGAAATGTGGGCATTTGCTCCTGAAGCAGCAGTAATGGCTGATTGGGAAAAATTAAAGAATGAAGAAATGACAAAAACCGAATTTGAAGCAAAATATAAAGATGTTTTAATTGATACGAATCATCCTGATTTTGGTCCGAAATCAAATCAGATTGTTGTCATGGCAGGCCATCGCAGGGAGTTTATTGAAAGGCTTGCAGGTGGTAGTTTAGGAACTGCGAACTACTTCGATCATGGTGGCTATTGTGGAATTACAAGCGTTATGGGAAATGTCCGCTCACATGATACAACAAAACAAAAGCAGCGGATGATTCCAGATTATGAAAATGCTGAATTTGTTCTCGTTTGGGGAACAAATCCATTAACAGCCAATCGCGGTCCGACAACATTTGCACCGCAAATAACAAATGCGATTGATCGAGGCATGAAGATGGTTGTTATTGATCCTCGCTTTAGCAAAACTGCAGAAAAGGCTCATATGTGGGTTCCGGTTAAGCCAGGTGGCGATGGTGCACTAGCGCTTGCGATGTGCCGTTGGATTATTGAAAATAATCGATTTGATGAAATGTATTTACGCAATCCAAATGGAAATGCAGCTGAGTTAGACGGAGAAGTGACTTGGAGTGATGCAACATACTTAGTAAATGTCGGCGAGAAAAAGCGCCCATTCTTAAGAGCTGAGGACTTAGGCTTAGGTGAAGATGAATTCATCGTCTTAGAAAATGGTAAGCCTGTCATTCATGCAAATGCAACCCAGGGTGAACTTGATGTAAATACAGAAATTAATGGAATGAAGGTTAAATCAGTTTTTACTATTTTTAAAGAAAAGGTAATGGAAAACTCGCTTGAAGAATATTCACAGCAATGTGATATCCCTGTTGAGCAAATTGTTGAGATTGCTAGAGAATTCACTTCTCATGGAAAAAAGGTCGGCATTCATTCCTATCGTGGTCCAGCTATGCATACAAACGGCTATTACAGTGTCCGCGCCATTAATATGTTAAACCATCTAGTCGGTAATCACGACTGGAAGGGTGGGGACACGGCGATGGGTGCAAAGTTTAAAGCAACGGAAGGTCGCTATGATTTGGAAACCATTCCAAATGCGAATACATCGTGGGGAATTCCTGTAACAAGACATAAAATTGCTTATGAAAAAACATCCTTGTTTGCTAAAGATGGGTATCCAGCTAAACGTCCATGGTATCCAATTGGAAATAAACTAATTCATGATGTACTACCAAGTGCTGCGGAAGGCTATCCATATAAAATTCGTGCGATTATCGTGAATAGGACGTCACCAATTATGTCAGGGCCACGATCTGACATGCAGGAAAAATTCATCCGCGATCCGAAAGTAGTCGAATTAGTCGTTTCATCTGATATTGTCATTGGCGAAACAACAAAGTATGCAGATTTTATTTTGCCTGATTTATCCTATTTAGAAAGCTGGAATGTAGATGATATTTTCCCAATCCTGAAGTATAAATTTGCTGGACTTATTCAGCCGGTAACACGCGTTGTTGCGGATGCACGCCCAACTGAACAAGTTTACATCGATCTATTAAAAGGGATGGGACTTCCTGGTGTTGGAGATAACGCATTTGAAGATGGCTCTAGTCTTCATTGTCCTGAAGATTATTACATTAAACGTGTAGCAAATATTGCCTTTGATGGCAAAAAGCCTGTTCAGGATGCGAATGCAGAAGAATTGGCGATTTTTGAAAAGGCAAGGAAAAAGGCACTCGGTAAATATTTTGATATCAATGTGTTGAAAAATGCAGTTAAGCCGGATGAGTGGAAAAAGGTTGTTTATGTATTGAATCGTGGTGGAAGATATGAGCCACAAGGTGATGAATATGTTGGCAATCATATTAAATATCAATTCAATAATCTTGTTCATTTTTATGATGAAAAGGTAGCTGGCTTTAAGAGTGCCTTTACCGGGAATTTCTTTGAGGGTGTGCCGATTGTTGATGAAATCAGGCTTTATAATGGTGAGGTTTACGAGCCGAAAGATCCATTCCAATTCATAAATTGGAAATCAAGAAATATTGGCACACATCGGACAGAGAGCAATGCTTGGCTAAGAGAAATTCGTCCAGAAAACTATTTATGGATTAACCCTCTCGATGCGAAGAAGAAAGGAATTAAAACAGGGGACACTGTATTAATTTCTTCCACAAGCGCGAAGGTAAAGGGAACAGCACTTGTTACACCGGGAATTAAGCCAGGTGTACTTGGAGCAAACTATAGCTTCGGTCATTTCGCATCTGGTGCAGATAATGTGAAAATTGACGGAAAAGTGATGAAGAAAACAGAGAAATATGGGCATTTGCCATTTGATACAGATGTTCCGCTTCATGAAGAAAGTGGCTATGCAAAGGAACGTGGAAAAGGCTTCTCTGTAAATGCTTTAGCTGATAAAGATCCAAGCTATTTTGAAGGTTTCCTTGCTGACTTAATTGCAGGTGGCCCTGCTCAGCAAAATATTTACGTTAATATTAAGAAAGTTTGAGAGAAGGAATGACAAATACTTAAGAGCGAGTAGGAGGTTTGGCATGCTGGCAATAGAAGAATTGAAGGGAAGTTTAGTATTCGCTAATATTATGTCAGTTGTATGGCTTGGTGATTGGGATCGCTATGAGAAAATATTTGTAGAAATGCCAACTGAATTAAGAGAACAGTTTCCGTTCCACCAGTATTACAGTCGAGAAGATGTTGCTATTTGGCATGAAAATCACTTTTTTATTCCAGGAGAATTTTTCATTTCTCCTTACTTTTCCTCTTACTCTAGCAATAATGGAGAAGACGTTGAAGAAAGAAGAAAAAGTTTGCTTTGTTTAATTGGTATTTATGAGAAAATGGGCTTTTATTATCCATTAGAAGAGAATCTTTATCCAGATCATTTTGGATGTATCATGGTTTTTCTGACCTCTTTATTGCAGGAGCAAATTAAAGCGAGACAGGCTTCGGATGAACAGCTGTATCAGAAATTAGCTGATTTGAAAAATGAAGTTTTTCATGAATATATTCAGCCAATCCTAAGTTCGCTGCAAAAAACTGCATTGAATAACGTAAAACATCCGTTTCTTCATGAGTTTTTACAATATTTTTGCAGTACGCTTAGTAAAGAAGAGATATTTTCACATATTTAATTAAGTATATGAAAATATCGAGCAACTTTCGTAGAATATCGAGCAACTTTCTCAAAACATCGATCACTTTTCATCAAAAAAAGTGTCCCGCAAGCTATAGAAGTAAGCTTGCGGAACACCCTTTTTATTTGCAGATTTAAGGCATCTATCTATTTTTTCTTAAGTTTCCTAATTCCTCTACCAATGCTTGCATTTCATTTGGACTGAATGAGTTCTTTTTCATCACGAGATCATAAATATCCTTTAATTCCTCATACATTTCTTCATCAAAATGTGAAGGCTTTATCGCTCCAAAGTTAAGTACCTTTAGTTTTTCTTTAATTTTTTCAATCATGTATTCAACATTTTCAATCGATTGTTCTGTTAAATTCATCCCGCTTTTTCCCCCTCATTCGTAAAAGTGAATCCTTTTTCTAAGTAACATCATCTTTCCATGTCCATAAGCAAAAGTCAACCACTTGCATATTCTTTCGTATTCTGGCAAGTTGAAATATAGCTACCACCAATATATATGTTGCGTAAATGGGGAATATTTAAGAAAATAATGACAAGGAGAGAAATTGATATGGGTTTGCCAAAGGGCGACAAGCAAGCTCAAGACAAGCCTTCAAGAAGAAGAATATTCTTTAGGCTAATTCGCATAAGAGCTTCAACTAATAGGAAATATTAATACGACGTTGCAGCCAGCCATTGTATACTTACTCGGCAAGCTACTTGGCAATTGAAGCTAGGAGAAGGAGGAGTTTTTAAATGATTAGCGTCCTGTTTGTTTGCCTTGGGAATATTTGTCGTTCACCAATGGCAGAAGCAATCCTTCGTGATTTAATTCAAAGGGAGGGACTGGAACAGCAAATTAAGGTCGACTCTGCTGGCACGGGTGATTGGCATGTTGGTAAGCGGCCTCATGAAGGAACGAGGAAGGTTTTAGAGAAATACAATATTGGTGCTGAAGGACTTAAAGCAAGGAAAATCAATGAGAATGATCTGACAGATTTTCATTACATTGTTGCAATGGATTCATCGAATGTAGAAAATCTAGATAAATTGCAAAAGGAAGAGCCGTGTGCAAAAGTGGTTCGACTGCTTGACTATGTGGATGAACTCAAGGATAAAGATATTCCAGATCCTTATTATACAGGGGATTTTGAGGAAACATATGAGTTAGTCACAAAAGGCTGCATTCGTTTAATGAAAGAGCTTCGAAAAATACATAAAATTTAATGAAAGTGAGTGTGTAAAAGAAAATGGGGAAATCATTATTTTGGAAGGGTGTATTTCTAGGGGCAGTGGCTGGAGGAGCGTTAAGCTTACTTGATAAAACAACACGTCAATCAGTTGCTGCAACTTGTAAAAAAACAACAAATCAAGTTTCTTTCTATGTAAAGAATCCAGGTGAAGCTGTTGATCAAGTGCGAGAAGTGACAAATAAAATGAAATCGACGTTTGAGCAGGTCAGTGAAGATGTCTCATTTATTGCGGAAAAAGTTGAAGAATTAAAGGAAGGTACACCGCAAGTGGCGAGACTTTTCGGCGATACGAAAGAAGCTTTTCATGAAGAAAATCAAGATGAACTTGAGAAGGAATAATATCAGAATCAAATCAGATAAAATTTTGAACTTCTAGAGGTGATCGAATGAGACAGTTTCTTTTGCTGCTATGCAAAAGGGTGATGAGGGATGATCTATTCGGACTTGCTGCACAATTAGCCTATTACATCCTGCTCTCTCTCTTTCCATTGCTTCTTTTTTTATTTAATCTGCTCCCGTATTTGCCGATTACGGAAGAGGATATACTTGGAGTCGTGCGCGATTTTGCCCCGGCAGGAAGCATCGAATTAATTGAGACAAATATCCATGAGCTAACGAAGAGAAATATTGAACTGCTTTCATTCGGAATTATTGCCACCATTTGGTCTGCTTCAAATGGCATTAATGCGATTGTCCGTGCTTTCAATAAAGCATACGAGGTGAAGGAAAGCCGTTCTTTTCTAATTGCTCGAGGAATGTCTATTTTATTTACATTTGCCATGCTATTTATTATTTTAATCGCTTTATTGCTTCCCGTTTTTGGAAAAATAATTGGGGGATATGTATTTGCGAAATTAGGAATTTCTCATTTCTTAGATATTTGGAATACATTAAGATGGCTCATAAGCTCGATTATTCTCTTTATTGTGTTTACAGCTCTTTATTGGCTTGGTCCTAATAAAAAGCTAAGATGTATTAGTATTATTCCTGGAGCCATTTTTGCTACGGTTGGTTGGGAATTATCTTCCCTTGCCTTTTCTTACTATGTTTCAAATTTCGGGAATTATTCTGCTACTTATGGCAGTATTGGAGCGGTTATTGTACTACTTATCTGGATTTATTTAACAGGCATTATGATTATTATTGGCGGAGAAATTAATGCCTTATATCGTAAAATGACGGATGAGGATTGCGCATAATTTGTAAAAAACTGCTTTCATACGATTTCATTTCTTGCAAAGAATAAGACAGGGGAAATCATTCATTTGGTAAAGTGGATTGACAAAGGAGGTATTCTAACTTGGCAAAGAAGGCAAATAAAGACGGTGGAACAAAGCAAAAAGGAAAAAGCCGTCCAAAGCAAAAAACATCGAGCTCATCCAATGGTCAAAATGGCTATCATTAACGGAAAAGTTGAAGTCAGACATTAAGAAAAGCTTGAACTGGAAAAATATTTATGATTACGAAAAAAGCTCTCCATTTGATCAATATTTTTCAAATGGAGAGCTTTTCTTTTGTCAAAAGAGAAGGAAATATCAATTTTGAAAGCTTCTACGAATAATCATCGCAGGGACAATCAGCTTTTTGATTGTTCCGAAGGCGCTTCCGCTTTTCTTTTAAGACCGTAGCAGTCTTAAGCTATTCATAATAACTAGAATCGTACTTCCTTCATGGGCAATTACGCCAAATGGAAGGTCAACAAATTGCAGGAAGTTTGAAGCGATTAGCAGCATAATAATGGATATGGAAAAAACAACATTTTGTTTGATGATGCGATTCATTCGTCTTGAAAGATGAATGGCTTCGGCAATTCTTGGGAGGTCATTTTTCATGAGGACGACATCAGCTGTTTCGAGCGCGACATCTGATCCTTCCCCCATTGCGATTCCAACATGGGCAGTGGCCAATGCAGGTGCATCATTAATTCCATCTCCAACCATGGCGACCGTTCCGTATTTTTCCTTTAATTGCTTCAATTGCTCAACCTTATTCTCTGGGAGACACTCGGCGATATAATCATTCAAATGCGATTCATGCGCAATTGCTTTAGCTGTATTTTGACTATCACCTGTGAGCATAATTGTATAAATACCTTGCGCCTTTAAACGTTCGATCGCAGTCTTTGTTTCATTACGCACAACATCCTGAAGCGCAATAATCGCTACAATATCTTCATTCTTTTGCACGTAAACAATCGTTTTTCCTTCTTTAGCCATTTTTGCAGCAGCGCCATCGGCAAAGGCTTCAGCAGCTTCTTTCCCGACAAACTTTGCTTTTCCGATTTTCCATTCGTCCTCATCAATTGTTGCTTTCACGCCCCAACCTACAACATCCTCAATGCTTTCAAGGCTCGGGAATTGAATATTTACGCTATCCTTTACATATTTTACAATCGCATTTGCTAATGGGTGTGTAGAATGGCTTTCGATTGCAGCCACTTTTAGTAAAATTTCATCATGATTCAGCCCTTCAGCCACTATAATATTGGTAACCTCAGGTTTCCCTTTTGTCAGTGTACCTGTCTTGTCAAAGGCAATCGCTTTTAGATTGCTTAAATTTTCTAAATGAACCCCACCCTTAAAAAGGATTCCGTGTTTGGCCCCGTTTGAAATCGCAGACAAAGTCGCAGGCATGATTGAAGCGACAAGGGCACAAGGTGATGCGACGACAAGGAGAACCATTGCCCGATAAAAAGTTTCTGTCCAGCTCCATCCAAAAAGGAAATGTGGCATAAACATCATCAGGCCGACGAAAACTAAAACCAATTTCACATAGGTTCCTTCAAATTTTTCAATAAAAAGCTGTGAAGGAGATTTTTCACTTTGTGCTGATTGCACGAGCTGGATAATTTTTTGAAAAAGGGTTTCACTATTAGGTTTCGTAATTTCAACTGTAATGGAACCATTTAAATTAACCGTTCCAGCAAAAACATCATCATTAAATCCTTTAGTCACAGGGATGGATTCACCTGTAATCGCTGCTTCATCGAGAGTCGTTTGCCCTTTTAGGATTTTTCCGTCAGATGGAATGCGTTCTCCAGGTTTCACTAAGATCTGATCGCCAATTACTAATTGAGATACATGAATTTTTTCTTCAATGCCATGATTAATAAGTAATGCCTCTTCAGGCTGAATTTCCATTAATGAAGATATTTCCTTCTTACTTTTATTCATTGTATATGTTTCTAATGCCCCACTGACAGCAAAGATAAAGATCAGAATCGCACCCTCTGTCCAATAACCAATAATCCCTGACCCAATTGCTGCAAAGATCATCAGCATTTCAACATTTAATTCCTTATTGGCAATTGTTTCTTCTATCCCTTCTTTAGCCTTTGCAAATCCACCAATTATAAAAGCTAGAATATAAGCGATAACGGAAGCAAGGGAAAGTTCATTTTTGTCTAAAATCCATCCAACTACAATGAGAACACCACTAAATAAGGCAGCAATTAGCTCTGCATGTGGTTTGATTTTTTCAAAACTGTTACTTTCATTTTTTATTGAACTTGTTAATAAAGCCTTCGTTTCAGCCGTCATTGTCATCCCTCCTGATAAAGTTTATCAATTGTAAAATCTAATTGAGAAAGGTAATCAACATCATTCCCCTTATTAAATGACGAAAGCTGTCACCATAGAGGAGACAGCAAGAAATTTATCCAATAAGATAAATTTTTTTAACGTTGATAATACGATGAAATTGTCAATTTCCGCAAAAAACCTCATCAAAATTTTATGTTTTAACTTTAATAGTAGTTTACTATATAAACAATAAAATAACTAGTGAAAACGATTATTTATTTTAAAATAATTCCTTTTTAATAAATGATTTATAATGATAATCACTATCAGTGATGAAAGTAACTTTAAATTTGCTTTTCTATTTTTTCGTGACTTGGGAAGAATAGGGGGAGGCATTGAAATCATGGTGGGGAAAGGGGAAGTTCTGAAAGTGAATAGGCTATTTACCATTCTTGTTTTCATAGGTGTTCCGCTTTCGATGATTGGAACGCTCATGCACTGGTCTAGCGTTTTGCTTTTTATTATATACTGCTTGACGATTATTGCGCTTGCCAGTTTTATGGGGCGAGCAACTGAAAGTCTGGCCATTGTTGCAGGACCAAGTATTGGTGGATTATTAAATGCGACCTTTGGAAATGCTGTTGAATTAATCATTTCGATCTTTGCACTGAAGGCAGGGCTAGTAGAAGTAGTTCTTGCTTCTTTAACTGGATCTGTTCTAGGAAACCTCCTATTAGTCGCAGGTTTGTCTTTTTTTATTGGCGGGATAAAGTTTAAGCGGCAGTCTTTTAATGTTTATGCTGCGCGCCATAATTCCGGACTATTAATGTTTGGCGTAATTATTGCTTTTGTCATTCCAGAGATCTTTTCTAAGACGATGTCTGAACGGGCCACATTATCATTCAGTGTCGGGATTTCGATCATCTTGATTACTTTATATTTGGCAGCCTTATTTTTTAAGCTTGTTACCCATCGAGGCGTTTATCAAACGGACAGTGAGAAGAAGGCAGCACATGAACATGAGGAACCAGAATGGGGGAAAGGAAGGGCGGTAGCCGTGCTAGCACTGGCGACCATTGCCGTTGCCTACATTTCAGAGAATCTCGTCCATACTTTTCAGACAGTAGGAGATACCTTTGGCTGGTCAGAATTATTTATTGGTGTCATTATTGTCGCCATCGTTGGAAATGCTGCTGAGCATGCGTCTGCGATTCAAATGGCTTATAAAAATAAGCTGGATATTACGGTTGAAATTGCTGTTGGTTCCACTCTTCAAATTGCCATGTTTGTCGCCCCATTGCTCGTATTAATATCCCTACTGCTATCGACCTCAATGCCGCTCGTGTTTACATTGCCAGAGCTAATTTCGATGGTGACAGCAGCCCTACTCATGATTATTATTTCGAATGATGGTGAAACGAACTGGTTTGAAGGAGCAACTCTCCTTGCTGCCTATTGCATTATGGGGATAGGGTTTTATTTATTATAACTGAAATGCGATCAAGTGACCTCTGACGTTATGAGCGTGATTGGTTCAGCTTGGGGGATCGGGCAGACTAAGAATGTTTTATCGCGCATTAAAAAGTGCCTAGCACTCCACTTTTAGAAGCTTGGAGATAGCTAGGCACTTAACCGTACATTTCATTGAAAAAGGATGTAAAATCTACTCGCTTAAAGGCATTGATCACCAACCTTTATGTTGTTATTTGATCATGAAACCATAAACAGTACGATGACTACATAACAATTCTCTTTAGTCCTCCTTGTTTTAGAAAAGCGAATGGACTTAACAACCCTCCTTTTAGTAAAAGTAAGCTTATTATATACTAATTTTAGATAATTGTAAATATTTCGATTTATGTATTTGCATTATAAATTTTATTTTTTGCTTCAGAGATTTAATTTGTGATGGATAATATTGTTGAACTCCGAAAAAACTAAACTAACTTCATGTAGCAGAGGTCTCCCACTTCTGAAAATGGAATTTGATACTTGAAGGCAAGTGAATTGAAAGGAGAAGTCACGATGAAGAAAGCGCTATCCATTTTCTTAGTCAGTCTAATTGTGATGGCATTATTTCAGCAGCCAGTCTGGGCAAAAGAAGCTAAGAAGAAGGTTGAACACGTTCCTGAGGCAATCACAATTCCAAGCTCTGTATTAAATATTACGAAGGAAAATACTTACCCAAACTCTACTCAAAATATGCCGAAACTGCAGCCAAGTGAGTTTACCAAAAATTTAATTGATTCAACCAAAGTGAAAATCGAAAATCCTGAATTAATTCGAATGCTTAATGAATCATCCGTTAATACTACCCCTTTTGCCATCGGCTATCGAGCAATCATTTATCTTGGACAATGGCCGTTGAATTATGAATCTACTGAGACAGCACCAAATTGGGAATATCAAAAAATTAATACGAACTATTTCGATAATCGCGGTGGAAATATGCCGTATGCCATCCATTATGTACAGGAGGCGCAGAAAATTGTTAGAGGGGGATTGACTGCGAAGGTTCCCAATACGGAAGCAGTGAAAAAAATGATGCTGCTAAAAGCAATGGAGAAATCTGGCCTTCCACTCGCTTTTGATACGGTTATTGGAGGAGGAACGAAAAAGGATCATAAGTATAATGTTCCTCCTAAACGCTTAGGTTACTTATATGGCTATGCACCAGCTGTAAATGAAAAAGGGAAAGTAACGTATGGAGAAGTGTTTTTAATGTTAAAAGGAAATAAAAAAACAATTATCGTTAAAAACGTAACATCCCAAGGAATTGGCGCATGGATTCCGATTCAGGATCATGTTTCCTTCGGCTTTTTTGCATCAGAGCGACCAAGATAAAGTGCAAAATACAGAAATAAAAAAACGCTACACTTTTGAAGTTTAAGAACGGTCCCTACCTTAAAGTAGTACTAGTTATCGCAAAACCATTTTGGATGGGCTGTCCGAAACCTAGGAAATCAATATTCTTAGGTTTTTTTTATTGGGTGAGCATAAAGGAGAACTTCTGTTAGTTATCAGAACAAACAGATATAGTTTGTACTTTCATCATTTGAAGTTACTACCACGTTTAAGTGATAATTTTCATCTTGACGGACGAGGTGAGAAAGAGTAATATAACCCTATTAACGACTATTTAACGACTATTTTAAATAATCTAAAAATAAAAGAGTTTTAGAGGAGATTAGGAGGAAACCACATGAAAAAGGAGATGTCATTTAAGGTTGCGATTATTCCACTTATCGTCATGATTTTTGTCATGGCGATTACTGTCATTAAACTAGGACAAGGACCACATATTCCACTTATTGTTGGAACTTCAGTCGCTGCGCTTGTCGCATGGTTATCAGGGTATAAATGGAAGGAAATCGAAGAAGCAATGTATAAGGGGATTCGTCTTGCTCTCCCGGCTGTTGTTATTATTATGCTTGTTGGTTTGACGATTGGCGCTTGGATTGGTGGCGGAATTGTTGCGACAATGATTTACTATGGTTTGAAAATTATCACTCCTTCTCTCTTCCTCGTATCCATTTGTATTATTTGTGCGATTGTTTCCCTTGCAATTGGAAGTTCATGGTCAACAATGGGAACAATTGGAGTCGCTGGTATGGGAATTGGATTAAGTATGGGGATTCCGGCTCCAATGGTGGCTGGTGCGATCATTTCAGGTGCGTACTTCGGGGATAAAATGTCGCCGCTTTCGGATACAACAAACTTGGCGGCAGGGCTAACAGGTACAGATTTATTCGTTCATATTCGCCATATGTTCTATACGACAATTCCTGGGCTAATCATTGCTTTAATTGTATATGGATTTTTAGGTAGAAGCTTTGCGAATGAAAAGATCGATATAGATGGAATTAATCAAACGATCCTTGCATTACAGGATAATTTTGTCATTTCTCCATGGCTTTTAGTTGTGCCGATGCTAGTCATTATTCTAGTAGCGAAAAAAGTGCCAGCTATTCCAGCTTTAGTGATTGGGATTGTATTAGGCTTTCTAGCGCAAATCATCATTCAAGGAGGAACATTTGTCGATGCAGTGACAGCATTGCAAAGTGGATTCGTTATCGATACGGGAAATGTCATGGTTGATAAGCTCTTTAATGGTGGCGGATTGGATTCAATGATGTACACGGTATCAATGACCCTTGTTGCGATGACCTTTGGGGGGATTCTCGAAAATACAGGAATGCTTGAAGCGATTGTTAAGCAAATTTTGAAGCTTGCAAAAACAGCGAAAGGCTTAGTCATTTCGACGGTAGTTTCTTGCTTTGCCACAAATGCGACATGCTCTGAACAATATATTTCCATTGTGATCCCATCAAGAATGTATGCGAAAGCCTATCGTGATAAAGGACTGCACTCGAAGAACTTATCTCGGGCGCTTGAAGATGGAGGAACATTAACATCTGTCTTTGTACCGTGGAATACATGTGGGGTATTTATTCTCGGAACACTTGGCGTTCATACATTCCAGTATGCTCCATATGCGGTCTTAAACTTTGTCGTTCCGATTATTTCAATTATCTTTGCCTCCACTGGCTTTTCAATAGTAAAATTAACAGATGAAGAAAAATTGGCACTTCAGGAAGAAGAAAATGCCGCATTAAACAGTTAATAGAAGGGGGCAGACTCCAAATGTTATTTATAACGATGCGGATATGGGAGACCCCGCAGGCTTAGGCGCCGAGGAGGCTTCCGAGCCACCTGCGATCGCTAAGTGCTTGAAGCGGAAATCAACACCTTCATTTTGAGTTAGTCTCCTAATTCAAACTAATAATAAATTGGGATATTGAGAGAATACAAAGCCCGTGGTCTTCCTTGCTGATAAAGCATTTCCTCGCCAACAACTTCGACATAATGATGATCAGCTAATTTCTTCATCATTCGTTCCGCGGTTCGTCGGGTAACTTGTAAATATTCAGCCAAATCTGCAGATGCAAATGGCTGCGCAGCTCGAGCCTTCGTAAATTCAATGATTTTTGATAAATTAGCAGGACTTAGCTTCGTTTTTTTCGCCATTTTGAAAATTTCAGGGTGATCATTTACGAGTCGATGCTGATTTGGCTGCGCTAATAAACGTTTCAGTTCTTTTTTATCGGTTAAAGTAAAACCGCAGCTTGCATGAAAATCCTTTTCAGCAAATTTCAGGGCGATTTTTGAGTTTTCTTCTGCTTCTTTCACTGTTGCTCCATACCCAAATCCAATCGCAATGCTAGTCGGGTATTTCGTGAAAAAAGCTTGCAGATGCCCTTCGTTCGCCAATGCTTCAATATTACCGCGGGTGTTGATAATCACATAGCTCTGCTGCTCTACTTGCTGTGCTGTTGCGTGGAGCTTATTTGCTAAAGAATGAATATCATTATGTATCTCTGTGGAATCAGTTTGTAAAGAAATATTTGCAACCGCCACTTGTGCTAATTGACTTTTTGCATATTCGGCCATTGTCTTTGCTGCTTCTAATCCTTTTAGTAATGCATTTGGTGGATCAGTCATCCGC
>JAEWDX010000013.1 GCA_023389895.1 Bacillota bacterium | reverse complement strand
GGTAAAAGTCGGAATAACTTTACCATGTTTGTAGCTCTATTAATTTCAAGTTTTGTTGCCTCAAAAGCTATATAATTTGGTACATCTGATTTAAAATATGTTAAGACTAAATATCTGGTAAGAGTTCTTATTTCTCTTTCCTGGATTCTACCACCAATCATAGCGCCAAGAGCTCCAAAATTCATCCCTCCGGCTATTGCTCCTCCGGCACTACTAACTAAGGCTTTTTGTATTTCTACATTTGAAATTAAAGTTATATCACTTATTTTAGAAAAACTTAAGTTGAAAATAGAACCCAAACTATCAATCATTATTTTGTCCTCACAAAAATATACATCACAGTCTACATTCTTAGGTAGTGGCAAACCAAAGACATGCTTAAATTGACCGTGATCTTTTGCATTTAATTCTTTCATTTTATTTAACCGTGCTTTCTTACTAGCCCTTCTTCCATTAATTGAAATTACAAACATCACAGAACAAAATGCCAAACCACCCAGCGTTATCAGGTTAAATATTAAATCAGACATATAAAAGACCTCCTAAATATCCTCTTGTAAAACAAGAATATACTAAAGAGGGATATGTTACCATTACTTTTCGCATAAATAATTACCTTTTACGTCTTCCTGCTCTTTTAGCTTCTTTTTCTGCTTTTTTCTCAGTTTCAAGTTTTATTTGCACAGCAGCAATTACAAATAGATAATTTTATCGTCCATAATGTTTATTATATTCTTTATCCCAATCATCATAACTCTTTATCTCAATAGCATTTGGAAGAAATACCATCGGCTTCCCTTCTGGTGTCAACCATACTTCTATGAGATGATAATGTGATCCATATGTATTTGAATTCTCTACATTTACGGTAAAGATTTCGCCTTTCCGTAAATAAATTTCACTTAACTCTTTAGAAAAGTTTATTCTGGGATTATTGTGTTCCGACATTACTTCTCTCCTTTTTAATAAATTCTCGATTTCATTCCGAATCACTTAGTTACATTTATTTAATTATTATATAATCCAATCCGTAACTCTATATCATTTAGACTTAAGGATTACTGTTAACACCACTGTTCCAATAATTGAAATAACTAAAGTTCCTATTAGATAAGGCAATGAGTACATCATCAAAATCGAAAGTTCGCCAAACACAGTTGAATAGGTTAATCCTATTAGCACTAATAAAATTACTCCAAATAGAATTAATATGTTTAGAATTAATATGTGTCTAAGTACATGCAGCACTATTTTCTACCTCCGTTTTAGATGTTACTTAACATGCACTACCTATTAAATCACTTTGGAATTTGAGAATAGTTATTGCCGTTGTTAAATCATCAATGTCATTTGCTATTTTATTTTTCAACATCTCGATATTTTTTTCAGGGAACTCTTTATACCTTTTGTTTCCTTAAAATTTATTTTTAACTATGTTATGATATACAAATACCTAAGTGAAGGGACTGAACTATGCACAGATATCAATATCATTTCCTCAGATAATAAGAACAATATGGAGGTAAAATATTGATTAACAAACTGTATACACCGCGATTAATGTTAAAAAAAATGCAAATATCTGACTCAGCTGAACTTTTTCAGATATGGTCTGATCCACAAGTAACAAAATTCATGAATATGGAAGGTTTTAACAATGAAAATCAAGCAAAAGAAATGATTTTATTATTTGACAAGCTTTCCAAAAATGAAGATGCAATTCGCTATTCTATTATTGAATTAGAATCAAACAAAATTATTGGTTCATGTGGATTTAACTATATTGATTTTGAGAATGCAAAAGCCGAAATAGGTTATGACTTAAACAAAATGTATTGGGGACAAGGATTCGCAAAAGAAGCAATCACTTGTTTAATCCAATATGCTTTTAATGATTTAAACCTCAATAGAATAGAAGCAAAAATCGAGCCTGAAAATATCAATTCAATAAAACTAGTAGAAAAGTTGAACTTTACCTTCGAAGGCACTTTAAGAAAATCTGAAAAGTCCAAAGGTCATTTTATCGACCTTAACATTTATTCAATTTTAGCTACAGATTAAATTGATTATTATCCAATTAGCACTTGAAGAGCTGCATAATTTGCACTCTTCTTTTTCATGGATATACTTGTTAATGGACTTATTTATCATTTAGTTCACTTCAAGCTCGCACTGCGTATAAATTGATTTTATGAAATATTTTTTCCTTTCGGATAACGTTTTTTCTTTCTGATATAATGAAATGTATTAAATAGTGAAAGGTAGATTAGATGCTTAAAAGTGAAAATATTTATCTTAGACCTTTTATTCTCTCGGATGCTGACGAATTACTACTTTTGCAAAATAAAAATCGCTCATTTTTTGAGAAGTACTCAATGACTCGTCCTACTACTTACTGGTCTTTAGAAGCACAGCAAGAATTAATAGTAAAATGGGAACAAAACAATCAAAAAGATATTGATTACCATTTTGGCATCTATAAAGTAAATGGTCATAAACTCATTGGCACTATCAGCTTATTCCAAGTTATCCGTGGACCTCAACAACGTGCTTTCATTGGATACGACTTAGATCAAGAACATAACGGCAACGGTTTTACCACAGAAGCAGCTAAGTTAATCGTCAATTATGCTTTTGATACCCTTAACTTACATAGAATTGAAGCTGGAGTAATGCCACATAACATCGGGTCAATAAGAGTTTTAGAAAAAGCTGGTTTTCATAAAGAAGGAATAGCAATTAAAAATGTTAAAATTAACGGTATTTGGGAAGACCATCAGGTGTTAGCTATTATAAATCCAAATGAATAGCGTTGTTAATTACTATTAGATAGCTAACTAGTTAAATTCATTCCACTCATATGTAAATACTGTGAGTGGTTTTTTCTTCATTGTTTATTGCACATAATCGGTCTAATTAGCATAATTACTCTTGTGTTTCATAAAAGTCATAATTACAGTTCTCAACCCACTCCTTTTCTACTCTTCATTACCACTCCTAAATGATAAAATTTGTTAATATATAAACAAATGCAGAAAGGTGATGAAAAATGAGAGCATATTTTATGAAAACTGAACGAATTGGTTTTAGTACTTGGAATGATAAAGATATTGAAATTGCTACTTCTCTATGGAGTGATCCATCCGTCACAAAATTTATCTCCGTAAACGGAAAATTTGATAATATCCAAATCAAAGAGAAACTAGAAAACGAGATTTTAAATAAGAAACAATACGATGTTCAATACTGGCCTATTTTTGCTCTAAACACTAACGAGAACATTGGATGTTGTGGATTACGTCCTTATGATTTAGATAAAGGCATATACGAAATAGGCTGCCACTTAAAACCCAAATTTTGGGGTAAAGGATTCGCATCTGAAGCCGGAAAAGCTGTTATTGATTTCGCTTTCCTAAAACTTGGTGCACAGAATTTATTTGCAGGGCATAATCCAAATAACACAGCCTCGAAGAAATTCTTAACACAATTAGGATTTACATATACACATGACGAGTACTATCAACCGACTGGTCTACAACACCCTTCATATATTTACTACAAATAATTTCCAAGGGAGATATTCTCCCTTTTTTAATGAACACAATAATTCTTATTAACCCCAATGTCCATGACGTTTCATAATTTCTATAATTTCATCAATGTAAGGTTCATCCAGATTAATAACGATGTAGCTGTTAAAAGGCTGCTTCCCTTCTTGCTTTCGACCATCTTCAATCCAGCCAGCAACATTATTAAATTTTGCTTCAAAACTTTCTCTTGTATGAACAGGAACATACTTCTGAAAATCATGCTCATTAATAACAGTGAAGCGACGCTCAAATCCTTCTTTTACCGTTCCTTTAAATGCACTCTCTGACATCCTCTTTCCCCTCCTAGTAAACTTAATAATTCTTGTGATTAACGATGAAACTATCTTCTACTTTGTCCGTATATTAACTAAGACAAGAGGTGATACTAATGTACGAGTACAAATTCATTAAAATCGAACTAAGTAATTGGAACAGTAAACCAAAAGATGATTATCAAGATATTATTCACAAATACGCATCTAAAGGATGGAGATTTGTTCAACTATTTGCTCCTTCAACTAAAGGTTACGGTTCAGCAGCCTATTTTGAATTAATTTTCGAGAGACCCCTTAATTAGATTTGAAGGGGTTTTCCAATTTTTACGAAACATAATACAAAATCTATAAACTAAAACCATCTACTGCCTTATCTACAAGGTCCTGAGATATCCCGATATATCTTAGCGTTACAGCAGGGTGAGAATGATTAAATATATCCTGCAATAACGCAGCGTCTTTATATTGCTTATAAAAGTGATAACCAAAAGTCTTACGAAGCGTGTGCGTGCCTATTTCGCTCAATTAAAATTATCAATACTAAAAATAAAAAAAAACAATAATAATAAGCCATTTAACATTTTAGATATATCTAAAATGTTAAATGGCTTTTCTTCACAACCGTACATGGTTAGCCATCTATGCAGCTGACACAGAGAATGAAAGTAGATTTTTGAGGCCACCTGATAAGGGTACTACGAGGTTTTATTTTAAATGAAGCTTGTTATAGAGTACCCTACAGGCCTACATATGAAAGAATCTACTGAGGAAGTTTATACAAAGCCATATCAAATGCTGGGGCCAAAAATATTGTGAAAAGAGCTGCTAAAACACTTACGGAAGTAATGCCTAATACTGTTGCGGTTCCTGTTAAACAGCTCATTGGAAAGTAGACGTGGGTTATTGAAGCCAAATCATGTTTAAGCAAGTAGGGGGTGAATGGAAAAGAGCATCCCTTTTTGAACGAGATCCTAACCCAGGGGATAGTGATGATCCGATTACACAGAATGGATATGTATATGCCAACGATAATCCAGTGATGGGAATAGACCTTTCACTTATATACTTTAAGGTTTCAATTTTAAATTCCTCATCGAATTTTCTGACTCTTGCCAACAGACACACTTCGTTATAGTTATATATTTATTATAACAATCTGTGTCTACTTTTTAATCTAGCATCAGGGTGAGAAAGGGACTTCAAAGTGGACTTCCAACTTAAAATATTTCCATTTATTATTCTAAATTTTACCAATTTGTCTATACTTTTCAGTTCGCTGTCGAATAAGCTCTTCCGGGGATAATAGTATCAATTTTTTTAGAGATGATTCGATTACAGATTCAATCATTTTTGCCTGCAATTTTATATCATTTTGTGCACCACCTTTAATTTCAGGAATGATTTCATCAATAATTCCTAAATGCTTCAAATCTGCTGCTGAAATTTTCATATGTTCAGCAGCTTTTTGAGCATACTTAGCGTCTTTCCATAGTATAGATGCTGCTCCTTCTGGTGAAATTACCGAGTACCAAGAATTCTCTAACATATGGATATGGTTACCGACACTAATGCCAAGAGCTCCACCACTAGATGCCTCTCCAATTACAATACAAACAATTGGCACTTTAAGTGTAACCATTTCAAATAGATTTCGAGCTATCGCTTCAGAAATACCACGTTCTTCAGACCCTTTCCCTGGATAGGCGCCTATTGTATCAATAAATGTAATAATAGGGCGATTAAATTTATCAGCTTGTTTCATAAGTCTTAGCGCTTTTCTATAACCTTCTGGATGAGCCATTCCAAAATTTCTTTCTATATTTTCCTTTGTATTTCTACCTCTTTGTTGACCAATAATCGTAACGGGCAACCCTTTAAATTTAGCAATACCACCTATCATTGCTTTATCATCACCATATAATCGATCACCATGAAGTTCGAAAAAGTTAGTAAACATTAAAGGTATATAGTCCAAAGTTGTGGGCCGGTTACGTAGCCTTGCAATTTGAACCCGTTGAAAAGGTGTAATGTTAGAATAAATTTTATCTTGCATTTTATCTAAACGTTTTTCTAATAAATGAATTTCTGATAATAAATCCACATTATTTTCTTTCATAAATTTCTTTAATTCATCTATTTTTTCTTTTAATTCAATGATAGGACGTTCAAAATCCAAACTCATTTTATCCTCCAAATGTTATGACTTTATTACCTAACTCTAATCAAAAGGTTTAGAAATTGATTCAATAAATAATTCAAAACCATCAACAACTTTTTTTTGTTCTGATTCTGATAAATTACCGAGAATTCTTTGATAAAAAGTAATGGAGTGCTCTCTTAAGCAATTAACGGTTATGTGACCTTTTTCTGTGAGATGCAGAAAAATTTCTCTTCTATTTTTTTCATTTACTTCACGATAAATAAGCCCCTTTTTTACTAACTTGTCTACTAATCTACTTACAGATGAAGTCTCTAACCCAAGTTTTTTGGATAGTTCCCAAACAGTTAATTTTTCCAGCTCTAGTTCTTCTAACGCCATCATTTGAGAAGCTGGTAAAGGTTTTTCAAAAGGTCCATTTGGCAAATTTTGAGATTCAAAAACCCCTTGTATTCTAATCAAT